>CAZPUO010000158.1:0-6613 GCA_964589745.1 uncultured Methanotrichaceae archaeon | reverse complement strand
TCCAACTGCTCGGTGATCATCTCCGGATTGCCTATCGGCTCGCCTGTGGTGGATTACCCCGATGTGCTGGTGGCATTTAACCGGCCATCGCTCGAGAAGTTCGCTCCTACTGTCAGAGCGGGCGGGGTGATTCTTTACGACTCTCTGGCAGGCTATTACCAGGCCTCGGAGGGGGTGAAGGCCATGTCTGTTCCAGCGGCGCAGGTTGCCACGGAGAAGGGATCGCAGCAGGCAGCCAATACCGCTATGCTCGGAGCGCTGATGCAGGCTGGAAAGCTGGAGCTGCCCCGCGAGGCCTACGCCGATGCCTTGAAGGCCACCTTCGCCAAGAAGCCCAAGCTCATACCGAAGAATATGGAGATCATGGAGGCAGGGGCGCAGGCGGTCAGGGTGCTGGAGATGGCGGCGAGAAAGTAAGAGCGCCGATATATTTTATCTTTATATTTTTAAATATATGCAAGTCTACCTTGAAGACCTCAACTTTGTTAGAAGACAAATCGTGGGATTGCATAGCAGAACCGGCTAGTGAATAAGCTTATAAAGGAGAAGGTTAGACTGGGGGCCACTTAGGCAAATGACGAAGAGTCTATCGCCTAAAAGTGGGAATATAACGGAGGCCCATAATTGAGTAACAGATACATGATTCTTCCCATATTGCTTGTATTCCTTATCACCGCAGGGCTGTCCCTGGGGCAATCCGCTAAGAATACGAGCATTATGGAGAATAACACAACCATCATCGAGACGGCAATACCCCTGGAAAACGAAACTTCGCCAGCAAGCGAGATGGCAGTGGCAAATGAAACCGCGCCAGTGGAGGAGACCGCCCTGGCAAATGATACTGCCGGAGCTGCCAACGCCTCAGAAACCAGCTCCGTTCCCAATTTGAACTACATCTGGTCTGTGACAGGCATCGAACCTGGCCCAGTCAGCATGGTCCTCAATCAGGAGGGTGCGGACCTCTTCGGTCAGGCCAAATATGAGCCCGATAGTGGCGATGACTGGAACGGCGAGGTTGTCGGTTCTATCGCAGGAGACAAGGTAGACCTGACGCTAACCGCTCAGAAGGGCAAAGAGCTGGTCACCACCAGGATGTCAGGCATTTTTGCAAACGAGGGCATCAGCGGCAACTTCTCCCAGGTTAGCGGTGGAAAGATGGTGGGCAAAGGAGCCTTCAGCGCCATGTGGATCAATCCGGACACGTCCAGCTATGCTCCGGCCACCATCGAGCAGCAGAAGCCTGAGACAACAGCTACAGCAGGATCCACCGATGTCGCTGCTTCCGAGGCCACTACAGCCAATGAGACAACTGTGCAGCCCGCCAAGAAATCGAGGTTCGTTGACGTGCACGAGTATGCGGATAAGATCGGCCCTGGAGGCGACTTAAGCGGCGTTCCACCCGGCATGGGCGGTGGCGGCCTCAACTGATAGGGAAGAGAAATGAATGGCACACTACGGTGCCTGAGGCACCACTTTTTTTCATTATTCTCCATGATTCATTAAAAATAAGGAAAATAAGGAGGAACATAATGAACAAGATTCGAATGATTTTTCCCATATTGCTGGGAATCCTTTTTATTGTCCATCCTTCTATGGGACAGTCTGCCGATAATACTGATACTCTGGAGAATCCAGCCACTCCAGAAAATGCGACCGCAATGGCAAGCGAAACTATTCTGCAAGGCACTGCAGCCTTGCCGGCCAATGCCACTGCAGGCACTGCCACCAATTTGAGCTATATCTGGTCCGTGACCGGACTGGAGCCCGGCCAGGTGATCATGGTCCTCCACCAAGAGGGAGAAGATCTCTTTGGCCAGGCTAAGTACGAACCAGATAGCGGTCAACCCTGGAATGCCATTGTCATCGGCTCGGTTGCTGGACAGGACGTGGATCTGGTCGTGACTGCCCTGGAAGGAGATGAGCAGACCTCCAGCAGACTGACGGGCACCTTTGATGCTGCCAGTCAGTCACTGAAAGGCAATTTCTTCCAGGTGAGCGTGGACAATATCTCGGCGAGAGGGGAGTTCGAAGCCATGTGGATAAACCCGGACACATCCAGCTATGCTCCGGCAGCCGTAGAGACGACAAAGCCTGCAGTCCCAGCTCCCTCTGAGGCTGACGATCTCACCGTTTCGCAAGCGGAAGCAGAGACGCCTCAGCAGCCCGAAAAAACATCCAGGTTCCATGATGTTCACCAGGATGCCGATAGGATCCTGACCGGCGTAGGCGATATCAGCCAGATACCTATAGGAATGGGTGGCAGCGGGCTCGCTTAGAAAAGAATCCGATCTTAAGTCCTGGGGCACAGCGCGCTTCGTCATCAAGCATTGCAAAAAAAAGACAACAAATGGAGGCGGCAGAGCGCCAGTGCCGCTGCCCTCCTTCAGCTGCTCTCTTTCGCCAAACCATTCAAAACAGGCTCATGGATTTGCATGAGATTTGATTATCTCCTCGAATGCTCTCAGCACCTTCTCCAACTCCGCCTTAGCGAGGCCGAAGGTGCTCAGCTTGAACTGGCGCGTCAGTCCGGGCTTGATGCCACAGATGCCGCGATCCTTCAGGTCACGGTAGAGGAAGTAGCGCCCTTTCTTTGCAGTCTGGGAGATGGCATAGAGATTCTCGGCCCTGAAGAAGATGAGATCGTGGTTGTGTGGCCGGTCTCCTTGCTGCTCCATGCCGAGCTTTTCCATCTCTGCAATGAACCAGCGGGCCTTCTCCACCTCCTCCGACCAGCGCGAGATTCGCAGGGCGACCGCTGGGAATGAGGCCATCAAGGTCAGCAGTGGCGCGCCGCGTACTGTGCATCCCAAAAGCTCAACCTCCTTGTTTTTCTTGGTGGGCGAGAGCCTGAAGATGGTTCGAGCGTACTCCTCCGAGGCGCCAAGAACCCCCACTGGCCCCGAGGCCGCCATGGACTTGTGACCACTGCCCACGATTATATCCGCTCCTAGATCGCGAGCGTTAACGGGCATACGGCCTACTGCGTAAGCGCCGTTGAGAAGCAGTGGCACGTCGTAGTCGTGGCAAGCATCCGCTACTGCCCGCGCGTTCGCCAGGTTTCCGTAGTTCCCGTCCGGGTAGGTCAGGACAGCCATGCTTACATTCCCTTTTTTCTCGTAGGCACGCTCGATGGCCTGTGCGTAGCCTTCCGCCTCTATCGCGTAGCTGGGCTCTCCTGTGGAAGGCACAAACTCGATCTTCAGACCCGCCCGCTCTGCGGCCAGGACGGTGGTATAATGAGCGTTGCCATCCATGATGACCCAGTCGCCTTTCTCGCAGAGCGCGTGCATGGCCGCAAACTTTCCTTCACGCGCACCGTGCGTGATCCTGACCTCATCCGTGCCCAGAAACTCCGGAAGGACGCCATGCACGAACTCCTCCACAGGAGGTGTCTTGATTCTGTCCAGCATCCCAGCGCAAAAATCGCAGATGGAGTAGCCGTCTCCCCATTCTATCAACGCGGCACGGGCGGCTGGTGTCAGTATCCCGCCTCGCTGCAAGGGGTCCAGGTTGATCTCGGCGATATCCCTCTTCAGATTGGTGAACCTCTCAAGATTATCAAGCATTCACCCGTTTGGTATCTCTCTTGAAGTATAATCCTTTGCCAGCCCTTCCAAAAACCATTTGCGTTTGAGTGCAAGACCCCGATACGAAATATTGGGCGTATTGGAAAATCTTTTTTACAGCGGCACGCAATTTTCCATCATGGACTATTTATCCAGCGGCTTTTCCAAAGTGAACAGTTCTCACGATCCAGGCGTCTTTATTTCCTGCCTTCAAACCCTCAGCTCCTTGCCTTACTTCCAAGGCTACAAGAAGAAAAGTTTCCAGTTGCTCGAAATAAAAGAGGATTCAAAGATCCTTGAAATTGGCTGCGGATTAGGGCAGGATGCGATTGCTCTATCACAGCTGATGGGTAACAAGGGCGTTTTGGTAGCCTTTGACTCCAGCAGGAAAATGATAGAAGCTGCACGCAAGGGCGACAATGAAACAGCTCCCATTCAGTTTTGCCTGGCAGACGGCTGTAGACTTCCTTTCGGCGATGGTGTCTTTGACGGGGCAAGAGCCGATCGAGTATTTCAGCATATTTTAGATCCAAGAAACGCTTTTGCAGAAATGGTTCGAACTGTCAGGGATAATGGCAGAGTGGTGGTCTACGAGCCTGATTGGGGGACTTTTATCATCAGCCCAGGGGAAAAAGAGATTTGCAGCACCATGGCCCAGATCTTTGGAGATACGTTCCCCAGCGGGTGGATAGGCCGAAAGCTTCCTAGTTTTTTTCGAGAGGAAGGCCTGGAAGATATACAGATCAATCCAGAGACTTTTTTCACTGAGAATCTCAATTTGGCTATTCAGATCTTTGATCTGGTCAAAAACGCCCAAAGGGCGCTGGATATGGGTTATGTCTCTGAGAGTCAAGCTGATGACTGGCTCGATGGCTTGAGAGAAGCCGACAAGAAGGGCCGCTTTTTCTGTTCTTATACTGGGTTTCTTGTATCCGGAAAAAAGCCCTAATTGTAGTTCACCTGATACGGTAACAATAAGCTTTCACCTAGTTAAATTTTCTCGCCACAAGAAAAACCTTCGGTGTTAACAGGTCAGTATCGATAGTCAGAACCAGGCCCTAAACCGACTTGGTGTCCCTAAATCATTAACTGGTTGATACGAGCAGCCGCAGCAATGCGGTCTGTGCCTGTTAATTATAAGCATTTAATGGTTCCTGGACACTAAGTAAACCGAGAGCGTTAAGCCTTAACCCGTTGAACGTACATGTTTCCGCTAAAAGTAAAAAAATAAGTCATCTGGATTCCATCTCATTGATCTCGCTCCGACAACCAATAATGCCAGGCAAGGAAAGGTGCAAGATTTCCGGGATGCTTCAACCTCGATCCGGCAGGAGTTGCCCCAGCGGAACAGTATACCAGCAGTACCAGCAGTTTTTGCGCTAAACGAAATCATTAATTATCTATGCAATTTACTCATATCGTATGGCTGAATCAGGAGCGTCCTCTCCAACGATGAGTGATATCTTAAGGCGAAGAACGCAAAATCGAGAGCGTCTTAAGGAGCAAGCACCCTTCCTTTACGACGGCTTTAACGACCTTGTTAAAAAATACTATGGCTCCGGTGCCCTGAAATTGAAACATAAGGAACTCATAGCCGTGGCGGTAGCTGTTGCCGTTCGTTGTATACCGTGTATGGCAAATCATGCAAACAATGCGATGCAGGCGGGTGCGACCAGGCAGGAGATCCTCGAAGCTGCTGCCATTGGCGTTGAGTTTGGCGGCGGGCCTTCTTTTGTGACCGTCAGAGATGACCTTCTCGATTTTCTGGATGAATTAGAGCAGAGATAAGCCCAAATTCTTCACAGACCGATATCTTTACCACGCCTCAAAGGATGTTCACAGCTACACGGCGCGTTGCCCGGTCGGGCAGCCATAATCGGGCTTGCCGGATCTTGCGTGCTTCTTTGCCTCGACTTTGCGCATCAGCCCGTCTCTTTAGCCTTTGAAATCGATCTTATTCCAGTTCCAAGGCATAAAAACATATATTTTCCAGACGTTTCATGTCTGATGGCTTTGGTGATCGGACACCGCGGGGCCAAGGCTCTGGCTGCGGAGAATACCTTAGAGGGCATCAGGGCTGCCGCCTGCTGCCGGGCAGACTGGGTTGAGGTAGACGTACGTCTCACCAGCGATGGCAGTCTCGTCTTGATGCACGACGAAACTGTGGACAGGACCACCAACGGCAAAGGCTTGGTGGAGGAGCTGAGCCTGGAGGCGCTGAAAGCGCTGGACGCGGGCGGCCAGCAGATTCCCACTCTGGCAGAGGCCTTTGCTGCTTCCAGAGAGCTGAGATTGGGCCTGGTGGTGGAGATGAAGGAGGAGGGCCTCGAGGAGCTGGTGGTCGAGGTCTTAGAAGGCAGCAATTCCATGGTGACGTCTTTCTATCACTCCAGCCTGCGCGAGATCAAGGAGCTGTCGAACCTACGTACAGGAATCATCATCTCCTCGCTGCCTGTGAAGCCAGTGGAACTGGCTCTCTGGGCTGGGGCCGATGCCATATTTCCAAAAAGAGTAAATCCCCGGCTCTTCAAAGAGGCGCACCGCCATGGCTTATCGGTCTATCCCTGGACTGTGAATACAAAAGAAGAGGCGAGTTGGCTCCTACGCCTTGGTGCTGATGGCCTGGTGACCGATGATCCCTGCCAGATCAGAGAAGTCGCCGAGCAGCCAGTACAGGCGACTGGCAAAAGCAATTGCGAATACTATCCCTGCCACCACTTCCCGAGCCAGGAATGTACTCACTGCTTCTGTCCTCTCTATCCCTGCAAGGACCCGGATCTTGGCAAGTTCGTAAGAACCAAACGGGGCAAGAGGGTCTGGAGCTGCATCGACTGCAAGCTCGTGCATGAACCAGAGGTGGCAAAATACCTGACTGAACATCCAGAAGCGACAACGTCGGAGCTGAGGGCGCTGGAAAGCGTGAAAAATGACCAGGCACTTTAAAATTCAAATGAACTGACAACTAATAATTATCTTTTTAATCACTTAAGGTGACAGGTGAGTTTCGTATCCCCTATCCGACAATATTTTCTTGTGGTTTCATCATT
>CAZPUO010000157.1:0-6641 GCA_964589745.1 uncultured Methanotrichaceae archaeon | reverse complement strand
CAGCAGGTGTAAACGTCTACCTCTACGGTCGGGTTTCCGCGAGAATCCAGAATCTCACGAGCGTGAATCTTCTCAATCTCAAAGGACATGACATATCACGTCAGGCACTCTGCAGCCTTCTTTATTAAGGTTGGCGTCGAAAATTTGCAAAACGCTAAAGACAAGTACCATAAGAAGCAGAGGGAGAGGCATGGCCGAGGAAAAACAGATGAATTGCATCTTCTGCGACATTGTTGCCGGTCGGGCAGTGTCTCATAAAATCTATGAGGACGAGCTATCCCTTTGCATCCTGGATATAAACCCTTTTTCCAGGGGGCACTGCCTGGCGATACCAAAGAGGCACGTTCCCTGGTGGCATGAACTCACCGAGGAGGAGAACGCCAGCCTGTTTAGAGTTGCGAAGGTTGTCGCCGAAAAGATGATGCGCTCTCTTGAGCCGGATTTTGTCTGCATGTACGCCCGCGGCAGGCGGATTCCCCACACGCACATCTTCCTGGTGCCAACCTACAAAGGCGACGTGCTGGACAGGTTCTTCAACGCCCTGGAGCTGTTCCAGGAGTCCCCGCCGAAGCTCATGGAGCTACGTGAAAGAAAATCCACGGAAGAAACGGCTGAGATTTTGAGAAAGGCTTGATCACCAAAGCAGAAAAATGTGCAGCCTAATAAGTTCGTCATCGAATATCATCGAAAAATTTTAATCTGCAGACCCGTAAATGGCAATCTGGTGGTGATGGAGTCCACCCTGAACCGCCGTCTGGCTGATGACTCCTGCGATTTGGAGGTTAATCATGCCAGATATCGAGGCACTCATCAGATACATCCGCGAAAGACAGATAGATGAAGGTGAAGGCACGGGTACTGCTTTGCGAGAGGCCTGCCTCCTAACCTCCGTGATACCTGCTTTGCCTTGGGCTGCCTCAAAATTCTGAGAGCGGATTCGCCAGATCTCGAAATCGTCAAATTTATTTCCAGCCATAAAAGCTTTGACCTTTATGGCGCTTATTATGCCAAGAATTGTCTGGAATATATCGGTGCCGAGGTCCAGGTTAAAGATGGCATGCTGGGATGGCATTACCATAGCGACGTGCAGATCAAACCTTTTGATGTTCCATCCACTCCGCTTGTCAAATACTTCCGATGCGAGGTTTATGGAATGTACGGTTCAAGCATCTTATCCTCGCCATTGAGCGCAGCTCTCAAGCGGATCGAACTAGGTGCGAAACTGGATTCTAGCCTGACCAAGTGGGCTTATTCTCTTTTGAAGGCCAGCGTTCAACGCGATCTCATGGTCACCTTCATGGCCCTGGAGATCCTAAAAGTCATTAAGGCTAAGGGATATCCAGCCACTCTACCGGCTTCGAATATTCAAGAAATCAAGGAGATCTTGAGTCAATGTACAACCAGAAAAGGTTACGTGGCCCACCCAACCTCTAACTCGATGAGCATCGAGAGCATTTTCGCGGGCCACGAGATTGCTAAGTTTCTGGGAATCTCGAACCCTTTAGGCTTGAGTTCTTTCATAGAGCTGCTACAGAACTCGAATGGAGGATTCAGACGCACTCCCTTCGGAGGAATCTCAACCTTAGAGTATTGCTACCTGGCATTGAGAATCTTTTCGGACGATCAAACTTTGTAAAAGAGCGCTTAGAGCGGCAAATCATGAAGCTCGGAATCTCCTACCTGGACCTACCATGGTCTTCCGCTTGATGAGGCGCTGGTCCGCATCTCGCAGCTCTCCGACCGTGTCGAGATCCTCTGCGAGGCCAGACACAGCATAGGCCAGACACAGCATGTTTCTCACCGAGAACCTGGAAACCCTGCCGCCCTTCTCTCAAGTTCACTGCCCAAGGTCTCGTGGCCGACATCAACATCGCCAGCATCTATCCGGAGTTGGTCTGATCCGCGATAAACAGAGAAAGCGGATAACCTACAGAGATCAAGTTAAATATAGGAATTCATTACCGATCTCTAATCACGGAGGGGGCCAAAAATCTTGAGAAAGGAGCCAAAAGAGAGGATCACAAAAGACCCAGAGGAGCGAAGGCAAGAGCTTATCGACGCTGCCGAGGGTCTCTTCATGGAAAAGGGCTACGAGCAAACGGCAGTTAACGACATCGTTCGAGAAGTCCAAGTAGCCCACGGCACCTTTTACTACTATTTTCCCTCCAAGGAGGATATTCTTGAGGCTGTGATAGATAAGAACATCGCCGGGCTGGAGAGCAATGTGAAAGAGATCATGCAGCGGCAGGATCTAGCCCCCGCTTCCAAGCTCAACGCCATGGTCAACAGCATCATTGGAATCAATGTCGCCCGGCGCAAGCTCATGGACTATCTTCATGAGGAGAGCAATGCCGTGATGCACGAGAAGATGGAGCGCCGGACGGTGGACAGGCTGGTTCCTCTGCTGACGGAAGTTGTGGCCCTCGGCTCAGAAGACGGCTGCTTTAACGTTCAGAATCCTCGCGAGACCGCGGAATTCCTGCTGGCCTCGCTGGTCTACTTCTTTCACCACCCCGAAATATTCGCTAACCCTGGACGCAGCGAGAAGATGCGTCATACTCTTGAGACGATCCTGGGTAGGGTTCTGGGGGTAAAAAATTACAACTTCATCTTAAAGTTCTGAAACGCTCCCACGCTGTGATGGACGGTTCAGTCATCTGCTTAAGCTCTTTTCATCTGTTTAAGCTTTTTTTGAAGTGCCTGGTTTCGTAAATCTTATAAGTTAACGATGGTTATCTAATGAACCCAGAATTATCTGGATGAATCAGGAATTATTGAGACAAAGGTGATAAGAGATATGAAGATTTGGAGAATTATTATTGCAGCGACTTTTCTGGCGTTGTTTCCTTCAGCTATGGCTGCAAACCCGATTGATGCGATTGCTGCACCTCTTCAGGAGAAGGCGAATGTTGCAGGGCAAGAGCTTCAGCAGAAAGCGGCCCAGCACATCCTGGAGGGAAATCTCACATCCGAGCACATCGCCCAGGATCTCAATGCAACCAGGGAGAATCTGACGGGGCAGGCAAAAGAGAAAATTAACGAAGAACTAAGCCAAAGACTCAACCAGGGTCTGAATCTCACCCCGGAGCAGCTTTCGCAAAGAGCGGAGGAGGAGCTGAAGAAGCAGGTCACGCAGAAGATGCAAGCGCCGGGATTTGAGTTCATTCTGGCCCTGACTGGTTTCCTGGGAGCAATTTATTCCCTGCGAAGAAGGACCTGAAGAACTGTAGAACGGAAATATAAGCCCAAAACAAGATCTTGAGGATTACCTTAAGCCTCATTCTTTTATTTCACAATGTTTGATTCTCCAAGAAAGGGGAGGAAGGGGAAAACTATTTATAACATAAAGATGACTGACTGTCAGTCGAAATTTTGAAAAGGATTCATTCATGGAAGGTTCGGCTCAACTGGATAGAGATAAACGAAAGGCTTCAGCTGCAAAGCTGTCTGTTATTTCTAACACCTGCCTGGTTGTTCTCAAGCTCACCGTGGGCGTGATGATCGGGTCTGTCTCAGTGATCTCTGAGGCTGTCCATTCTGGCATGGATCTGCTGGCGGCTTTAATTGCCTTTTTCGCCGTCAAGACCGCTGGTAAGCCTGCAGATGACGACCATCCCTTTGGTCATAACAAAGTAGAGAACATCTCCGGAACAGTTGAAGCGCTGCTCATATTCATTGCCGCAGGCTGGATCATCTTTGAGGCAGCAAAGAAACTCATGAACCCCGTGCCGATGGAGGAAGCAGGCTGGGGTGTGGCAGTGATGCTCATATCATCCATTGCCAACCTTCTCGTATCGAAAAAGCTATTCCTGGTAGGAAAAGAGACCAATTCTGTTGCCCTGCAGGCGGACGCCTGGCACCTGCAGACTGACGTTTATACCTCCGGCGGGGTCATGGCGGGGCTGGCCGCGATCTGGCTGGGTGAGCTGCTTTTTCCTGCCCTGGATCTGCACTGGATAGATCCATTGGCGGCCATATTTGTGGCGTTGCTGATCTCCAAGGCTGCTTACAAGCTCACCGTGGAGTCGGCCAAGGACCTTTTGGACGTGAGCCTGCCCAGGGATGAAGAAGAGGGCATTCGCAAGCACATCATGGTTTTCGCACCGACTGTGCGTGGATTTCACAGGCTTAGGACTCGGAAAGCTGGCGCAAGCCGTTTTGTGGAATTTCACCTGCGTGTCGATGCCGCCATGTCTGTGGACGAATCACATCGCATTGCGGATATGATCACGGACGCCATCAAACAGCACTATCCCGGAACGACTGTAACCATTCATATCGAGCCCTGCAACTGTGCTGTAGCCCATAAGGAGACCTGCGGCTGCTTATTAAGCGAAGAAGACAAAAGGGATTTGATGGCAAAATGCCCTGTGCGCACTCCACCGGTCAGCTTGCAACCTAAATTGCCGCCTCTTTAAGCAACCGCGTAAACGAAGCGAACAGAGAAAGATGGAGGTTTGGCTTAGAACCCAACGCTATTGATTGACATCCAGATACGGTCACGCACGTTCAAGAAAATGCCTGCATCAACCTGCTGTTTTGGTTGATGATATGTAGCAGCTCTACATGTGGGATCGTTAAAAGGTTCATCATACCACAGGGTATGATTGAGATGGATAGCGAGTTTGCCAAAACAATCGGTTTTGTTTCTGGCCGATTTCTGTCCTGCAGCTATCTCTGGGGCGAGGGCAACCGTATCATAATTCGAACTATCGAGTGCACCGATCGGCGAAGAGGATATCTGCGAGAGCTATTCAAGGCCATCCGGGCTTCAGGTGTCGAGATCGCCGTGCGCACCTCTGGGCACCATGAAAGAAATCCTAGTACATTACGGCTTCAAGGAGACCGTGGTGAAAGATCCAATTTATTGCAACGTGGAGCTTTGGGTGAAATAGACGAAATTTCGCACCAGTCACCAGGCCATCATAGGCAAGAGATCGAGGCCCTAAAGATCAGCAGTCCGTGAGAGTTATCAATTGCTTCGGCCTGCCAGATATGGGCTAACTTCCTTCGATTTGACTTATATCTACAAGCTCAATATCGTTCTTACATTGCCAGCCGTGAACACCTTGCGAGTCGAGATTGCCTTGGAGTTAGGCCCGGTTAGGCCGCCGGGGCCGATGATCTCCATCGTTTGCCATGAAAACGGCTAAATAAACGAATCGGCGGCTTTAACCCCTTTCCAAGAATCGTTTTTCCTCATTCATTTAGCCTAAATCAGTTTCCAGTAAATGAACAGAGCTAAAGCAAGTAGCGTGATTCCCGTTATCAACCTGATGGCAACCCTGTGTTTTTGCCGGAAATGATCCACTTGCTCTGGGCTCATACCCAACGAAATGATTCCTCCCAGCAGCAGCACGGGAAGCACTATGCCCAGATTGTAAATCACAAGATAAAATAGCCCTGATGAGGCATATCCTTGGCTGGAGATTATGCCGATGATAGCAATGTAGACCCCAGCCACGCATGGAGCCCTTACCAGCGAGAAGAGCGCTCCTAAGAGGAAATAGGAGCTAGGCCTCCGGCTGGCAATGACACCATGGACATACTTCTTAGTCCAGTCCGTGCGGAAGAGGGAAGCGCCTCCAGTTTGCAGCCTCCTGGCATCCTCCAGCTGCATTAACCCCAAAACCAATAGGACAGCTGCCAGAACAAGGCGGAACATAGCGGCAGTGGACTTTTCCTGTAGGGCACTAAATAGGCCTATTCCAAAAATAATGTAGACCACGAATGTACCCAGGGAAAAGAAGGCCACCATAGTCAAGATATCCCTTCTGCGGCCTGTACTAACCAGCATTGTGCTTGCAAGAAAGGCCAGCATGGCCAGAAGACAGGGATTGAAGCCCGCCAAGAGGCCAGCTGCAAAGACGGTAGCTGCGGACGATATGGTAAGGTCTTTGAGAGCATTTTCAGCAGCGCATGCAGGAGCGTTATCGCTGGCTGAGGCAGGTAATAAAATCATAACTAATGCTACTGTCAGCAAAATTGCTGTGATGCAATATCGCACGGCCTGCATTCTGATGGTCTTCTTTTGGATGGATATGTATTTCTTTCTGGTCGAAGTAATAGGGCACGCCTTCATTGGTGTTAAGCACGGAAAATTCCATTTGGTGTCGTTCATTTGATAGAATTATTTTATGCCGAAGCAGGTGTTATTTATGTGGCCTCTTGACAGTCTATCCTCGATTCTGTAATTCTCGGCTGTTTCCAAACTTGGTAAATCGGTCTTGATATAGTCCAGGAATGTTCCAACTCAGCAACATATAGCTTTATTGTCTCGTCTTAGCCCTAAGCCCTTCAGGTACCTCTCGAGTCTGTCCAACTCTATGTCTTTTCTAAATATGTTCAGCGGCTTTGTATGCCAGTCTACCTTTACTCTGTTCACTGCTCCCACCCCAAAATATATTTGGATATATTAACGTGGTAATTACCGAAGTCAAAATAAAATCCACAAAATCACTAGCTGGCGTGTTATTAGAGTGCAGGGAAAGGGATACTCGCACGTTTTTACCAGTAAACGATGGGACAATTCCCAGGATCATAAAATGGGTAGGATAATATCGCGATTCCTTTATTTTGTCTGTACAAAAGTCAAACGTTGCGGCGGCGGACCCCGCTGCAAGCAGGCGGGGCATGTTCCC
>CAZPUO010000156.1:0-6725 GCA_964589745.1 uncultured Methanotrichaceae archaeon | reverse complement strand
GAACATCGCGAACATGCCCCGCTGCTTGCAGCGGGGTGCGATGTTTGACTGATGCGAACATGGATCGTGGTTGCAGGCATCAAACACGAACTATATCGAAATAATATCTCTATAGAGGCGATCGACACGCAATGGAGAGCATTCAACGGTATCCTTAAATTCATGTAATTCATATCTAGCCAAAGAGCTTAAATAAGGCGGAAATGCTTTGCCGCCAAGTTCCCTCAAAAAACAGCGTGCAATCGCTTGATAAAATTCTCAGAAACCATCGTCTGGAAGGCGACATTGATGGAGTTAGCTTTGGCTTATATTGCTCTATTGCTGGGAGTCCTATACATACTGGTTGCGCCAACTGGAAGGTATATTGCCAGGGTTTTTTGTGGTGAAAGCACCCTTCTTACGCCGCTTATCAGGCCTATCGAGAAAGGAATCTACAGGTTCTCCGGCGTGGATGAAGGAAGAGAGATGTCCTGGAGAACCTATTCAGCAGCTCTTCTGATCTTCAACACCCTCGGGGTGATAGCCGTCTTTCTTCTCGAGGAACTGCAGGGCTTTCTCCCCCTAAATCCGCAGAATCATGGATCAGTGCGATGGGATACGGCCCTAAACGCAGCCGTATCTTTTGCTACAAACACGAACTGGCAGTCCTACGCCGGAGAAGAGACCATGAGCTACCTGACCCAGATGCTGGGTCTGACAGTTCAGAACTTTCTCTCCGCAGTCGTGGGATTGGCCGCTGCTGCAGCCATTATCAGATCCTTTGCCCGGAAGAACTCAGATACCATAGGCAATTTCTGGGTTGACCTCACCAGGTTGCTCCTTTATGTGCTGCTTCCTTTAGCAGTGATCTGGGCTCTGGCTCTGGCGTCCCAGGGCGTTGTTCAGACCCTCGGCCCTTATGTCACGGCGCAGACCCTGGATGGCGAAGAGCAGGTCATCGCAGTGGGGCCCGCGGCCTCCCAGGATGCGATAAAGTTCGTTGGAACCAATGGAGGAGGCTTTTTCAATTCAAACTCCGCCCATCCCCTAGAAAATCCTACACCACTGACCGATTTTTTGCAGGTGCTGGGGATGCTGCTGATATCGGCGTCGCTGCCCTTCGCCCTGGGATCCATGCTCAACAACAATGGGTGGGGCAAGGCGATATTTGAAGCCATGCTGGTCCTCTATCTGATGGGTCTGGCCGTCACCCTCTCGGTGGAGATGCAGGGAAATCCGATCATTGACGACCTCGGGGTGGCGGGAGGCGCTAACATGGAGGGCAAAGAGCAGAGGTTCGGCACCATCTCCTCGGCGATCTTCGCCCATTCCACCACGGCTACCTCATGTGGAGGGGTGGACAGCATGCACGACAGCATGATGCCCCTGACCGGACTGGTTTTGCTCTTCAACATGATGGTTGAAGAGGTGATCTTCGGCGGGGTGGGTGTAGGTCTTATTGGCATGCTCTTCTACGCCGTTTTGACCATGTTCCTCGCAGGGCTGATGATAGGCAGAACCCCGGAGATATTCGGCAAGAAGCTCGAGCCTTTCGAGATGATAATGGCGTCAGTGGCTCTGCTGGCGCCTTCCGTCGCTCTGCTTCTGTTGGCAGGCCTAGCAGTGACGTTGCCCGAGGGGCTCTCCAGCCTGAACAATATGGGACCACACGGCCTCTCCGAGATCCTCTACGCTTTTGCATCAGCATGCGGAAACAACGGATCTGCATTCTCCGGGCTGAACTCAAATACGGTCTTCTACAACCTGGCCACGGCCCTGGGGATGATCGTGGGCAGGTTGGCCATCATCCTGCCGGCGCTGGCCATGGCCGGTTCTCTCGCCCAAAAGAAGATAGTTCCGGCAAGCTCAGCAACTCTGCCTGTCGCCAGCCCGCTCTTTGTGATCATGCTTGTTGGAACAATACTGATTGTAGGCGCTCTGACCTTTTTTCCAGTCTTCGCGCTCGGCCCGATCCTGGAGCATCTCCTCCTCCAATCCGGCACGACTTTCTGAGGGATGAAGAGATAAAGATCGTCACATCGAACCTCTGGCAATGGAATCTGATTTGGCATGCGGTCTTGGGCTCGATATCAAAGCTTGATCCGCGCAGGTTCTGGCGAAACCCGGTTATGCTTGCAGTGGAGATGGGTGCGATCCTCACCACGCTGATAACCTTGGAGAATGCCGCCCATGGAAAGAGCTTTGCTTTCGACGGCCAGATCAGCCTGTGGCTCTGGTTCACCATCCTCTTTGCCAACTTTGCCGAAAGCCTGGCCGAAGGCCGAGGCAGGGCCCAGGCAGAGACGCTCCGCCTGGCTCGAAGTGAGGCCGTGGCCAAAAGGCTCCTTCCCGATGGAGCCATAGAGCAGATCTCTGCTCTTGATCTGGGGAAGGGAGACTGCGTTCTGGTGGAAGAGGACGAAATCATCCCCAGCGACGGCGAGATTGTGGAGGGGGTAGCCCTGGTGGACGAGTCTGCTATAACTGGGGAGTCTGCGCCTGTTGTTCGCGAGGCGGAGGGGAACCTTCGCGGAGTTACAGGAGGGACCATAGTGCTCTCGGGAAAGGCAAAGATCCGGATCACCGCCGATCCTGGTGAGACGTTCCTGGATCAGATGATCGGCATGGTCGAGAGCGCTAAGCGCCAAAAGACCCCCAATGAGCAGGCCCTTGAAATACTGCTCATCGGCCTGACCGTCCTCTTCATGGTGGTGGTGGTGAGCCTGAACGCATTTGCCGGATATATGGCCTTGAGCATATCGGCGACGGTTCTGGTGGCCCTCCTGGTCTGTCTCATGCCCACGACCATAGGTGGCCTCTTGCCTGCTATAGGCATCGCTGGTATGGACCGGCTGCTCCAGCACAACGTCATCGCTCTGAGCGGCAGAGCCGTCGAGGCCTCGGGAGACGTAGACGTGGTGTTGATGGACAAGACCGGAACCATCACGCTGGGAAACAGAATGGCCACGGAATTCATTCCTGCCGAGGGGGTGAAAGGCGAGGATCTGGCCGAGGCCGCCATGCTCTCCTCGTTGGCCGACGACACCCCGGAGGGAAGAAGCATTGTGGACCTCGCAAAGATGACGCTGGGGGTGCGGGGCAGGGATATTCAGCCACCGAAGGGATCAACCTTCCTCCCCTTCAGCGCTGAGTCACGCATGAGCGGGATCAACTGGGACGTCCGCAAGATACGCAAGGGAGCCCACGACGCCATCGAGGAGTATGTGACTCTGGAGGGCGGCAGCATGCCCGAGCGGATCAGATCGGCCGTCGACAGCATAGCAAGAGATGGCGGCACACCCCTTGTGGTGGCCGAAGGCGCAAAGGTGCTGGGGGCGGTGAGGCTGAAGGATGTTCTCAAAGAGAACATCAATGAGCGCCTCTCTCACCTGCGAAAGGTAGGAATCCGATCGGTAATGATCACGGGCGATAATCCGACTACCGCTGCAGCCATCGCCGCCGAGGCGGGAATAGATGATTTCATCGGTCAGGCCCGTCCCGAGGATAAGCTGGAGGCCATTCGCAGGTATCAGAAGGACGGGCATTTGGTAGCGATGATAGGAGACGGCACCAATGATGCTCCAGCTCTGGCTCAGGCGGATGTAGCCGTGGCTATGAATGCCGGAACCCAGGCTGCGAGGGAGGCATCCAACATGGTGGACCTGGACTCAAATCCTGCTAAGCTTTTGGACATTGTGGAGATTGGAAAGCAAATCCTGATCACACGTGGTGCCTTGACCACATTTTCCGTGGCCAATGACGTCTCCAAGTACTTCGCCATACTGCCGGCAGTATTTGCAGCCGAGTATCCGATCTTGGGAATGCTCAACATCATGCAGCTCGCAACGCCCACCAGCGCAGTCCTTTCTGCGATCATCTTCAACGCCCTGATCATACCGATGCTCATACCTCTGGCCCTCAAAGGAGTTAGATACCGACCGATGGCGACGGCGTCACTCCTTCGCCGCAATCTTCTGATTTATGGATTGGGAGGGCTTTTTGTGCCTTTCATCGGAATAAAGCTGATCGACATCGCCGTAGTTCTGCTGCATCTGGAGTGAGGAGGATGAATCCAATTACGAGAGAAGCAAAAACGGCTCTATTTCTGTTCATAGCCTTCTCCGTGCTCACCGGCCTCGTCTATCCTATTTTAATAACTGGATTAGTCCAGACCGCAAATCCCGAAAAGGCAGACGGAAGCCTGCTTTTCGTGAACGGCAGCGTGGTAGGATCAAGGCTCATAGGGCAGAACTTCACCGGCCCCGACTACTTCCACGGACGGCCATCGACAGTGGGCTATAGCGCCATGGGGTCAGGTGCCAGCAACCTGGGCCCGACAAGCTCCAGGCTCATGGATCAGGTTTATCAAAGAGTTGAGAAAGTGAGAGCTGAAAACAATTTGAGCCGGGCCTCTTCGGTGCCGGCCGATCTGGTCATGGCGTCGGGCAGTGGGCTAGATCCCCATATCAGCGTAGAGGGAGCGATGCTCCAGATTCCGAGGGTGGCAAGGGCGCGAGGATTGCCCGAATCCGATGTTAAAGTGCTGGTATACGAACGGATAGAGCCCGCCGCCCTGGGCGTCCTCGGCCAGGAGAGGGTGAATGTGCTGGAACTGAACCTGGCGCTGGATGAGATGCAGAGAGGCAAGCATGACTGAGGAATGCCGACCAGATCCGGAGGCTCTGCTGCAGCAGCTGAAGCAGGAGGAGGAGGGCAGCAAGAGCCGGGGCAAGCTCAAGATCATAGTCGGCGCTGCCGCTGGCGTCGGGAAGACCTTTCAGATGCTGGAGGAGGCGCAGTCCCTCAAGAAAGATGGCTTGGATGTCGTGATCGCCCTGGTGGAGACCCACGGAAGGCCGGAGACGGAGATCCTGCTGCAGGGCCAGGAGTTGATACCGCGTCTGCATATTTCCCATGGGGGCATTGTGCTGGAGGAGATGGATCTGGATGCTGTAATGAAGCGGCGTCCGACCGTGGCCATTGTGGACGAGCTGGCCCATACCAACGCTCCAGGAGTCCGGAATGCCAAGAGATACCAGGATGTAGAGGAGCTTTTGGATGCTGGAATTTCCGTCTTTACGACCATGAACATCCAGCACGTGGAGAGCCTCAACGATATCGTATACCAGATCACAGGAGTTCAAGTTCGTGAGACTGTCCCTGACAGAATCCTGGAAATGGCAGATGAGCTGGAGCTGGTGGACCTTCCTCCTGAAGAGCTCCTAAAGCGGCTCGCCGACGGCAAGGTGTACATACCTCGCCAGGCCGAGCAGGCCATACGACGCTTCTTCCGCAAGGGGAATCTTTTGGGGCTGCGAGAGATGGCGCTTCGCTTCACGGCTCGCAGGGTGGACGAGGACATACGCTCCTACATGAGAGTGCACGGCATTCTTGGCCCCTGGCCAGCGGGAACAAGGCTGCTGGTCTGTATCAACCAAAGCCCTCTATCCGAGCGGCTGGTGCGCATTGGGCAGCGCATGGCCGCAGATCTCGATGCCGACTGGTTTGCGGTCCATGTAGAGTCGCCAAAGGATGAGCCTGCCAGCGAGACCGAGAAGGACCGGCTGGAGCGGAACCTGAACCTGGCGAGGGAGCTAGGAGCAAAGGTCCAGGTCCTCATTGCCCAGAGCATTCCAGAGGAGATTATGTCCTTTGCCAAGGAGCACAATGTAACCTTGATAATCGTTGGACTGCCACGGCACAGCCTTTGGAACCGATGGCTCAGGGGATCGGTGGTCAACAGGATCATCAGCCTGAGCGGACAGATACACGTCCTGGTCATAGGAGGCAGTGAGGTGGAACATGATGGGAAAGAGGAGCTTCTGCCCTCAATCATCGGTCCCTGGAGCCAGTTTTCCGGAAGCCTGCTCAGCGTCGCAATCACCACGGGGTTCTGTTGGATTCTTAAGTCATGGCTCGGGCTTGTCAACATCGCGATGATCCTCCTCTTGCCCGTGGTCTACTCCGGGACCATCTGGGGAAGACGCTCGGGGCTGGTGGCGTCCTCCCTGGCAGTCTTAGCCCTAGATCTATTCTTCGTGCCGCCTCTGCTAACCCTGGCCGTGGAAGACATCCGCTACCTCCCAATGTTCGCTGTATTTTATATCGTGGGGATAGTGACCAGCTTCTTAGCTGATCAGGTGAGGTGGCAGGGAGAGAGCGCTCGGAGCAGGGAGCGCTTCGTCTCAGCCCTATATTCCTTCAGCCGCGACCTGATGGCAGCGGATAATCTTGAATCGCTCCTGCGTTATGCTGCCAAAGAGATAGCCGAGGCCTTCGAGTGTGAGGTGATGATCCTTCTCCCGGATGAACTCGGTCACTTGCATATGAGGGCGCAGATAGGAGAGCATCTGGTCTTTGATGAGCGAAAGCTGGGGGTTGTCACTTGGGTATTCCAGCACGGAAAGCCCGCAGGACACGGCACTGAGACCCTCTCATCAGCAACCCTCTTGTATCTGCCGCTGATGACCGATGAAGTTACCATCGGCGTCCTAGGCGTGGGGCTTGGAAGATCGGATAGATTTCTCCAGCCGGAGCAGAGGAGGCTGCTTGAGGCATTCTCCAACATCCTAGCTCTAGCGATAGCTCGGGCCGTGAAGTCGAATGTCAGATGACAAAGCAGCATTCGCCGAGCAGCATTCGCCAACCCTCGATCAGCAGAGATCGGCGAAGAAGATATCAAGCTGGAAGCGGTTCACCACAGTTGTGAGTTGCTTTGTATTTTAATATAAAAATAAGGATAAAAA
>CAZPUO010000155.1:0-6727 GCA_964589745.1 uncultured Methanotrichaceae archaeon | reverse complement strand
GAGGGCCTCTGCTCCGAGAGGAGGGCGGAGGTGGCCGGGAAGCTGCCTTTCGATCCGGCCGTTGTCGAAGCCATGGTCTTGGGCGAGCCAGTAGTGGAGCTAGGTGGGCCTGCGGCAGAGGGCATAAAGAAACTCTGGAGAGCCCTGAAGGTGTGCCTCTGAATGCGATTTTGTTTATGTAAGTGTTGCATATGTCTCATGTGAACATTTGTTTTTTATGCTATAAAGAAAATACAAGATTTGGGGTTCAATAAGATGTTTGCAAAGATGCTTTTGACTTGGGGGCTTCTGGTACTGTGCTTGACAGTCCAGGGCGAGTCCCAGTACGATCCCTTGGGGACGGATATTTTCACCATACCTACAGACTTGAGAAGAACAAGCAGCCTTGACGACAATGATGAACGCGTCTACCTTGATCCCATGGCCGATCCATTGAGCATTGACCCTCTTTTGCGCCCGCTGGACCCAGAACACACCTGGGATTACCTGGACAGGGTCAGTGGCCGGCCTTATGTCGATCCCTATGCTCATCCGGAGACGGACCTGAGAGGAAACTGGAAGCTTGAGCTAAAGGACAGCGCCCTGAGGCATCTGGACCTGACGCTAACGCAGAACAGAGAGGTGATTTTTGGTCGGGGGATCTTCAGCATAGGTGGCATAAACCAGGCGGCTTTTTCCAACGGGCAGACCTTTAAAGACGTGCTCCACTTGGACGTTTTGTCTGAGGATCTGATCCTCTACAGGTGCACTCTGACCGTAAGCAAGGACTGCCTCTCCGGAAGCTACTATGCCTTCGATGTCCAGGGCAGGGTCTGGACGGGGATGGTAACTGGTAGGAGATCTGTGTAAGATTGGCCCAGGCTTCAGCAGAGCATGGGCATCCATAGTCAGCTCCTGGGCCTGCCTCTTGAGGGCTTTCCTTTGCTCTGCGTCGTAGGTATCGTACACGACCAAGGATGTCTATTTATGAAAGAGAATATTCAGGTATTCGAAATGTTTGCTCGCGAGTATGATAGCTGGTTTGATACGAATAGGTTTGCCTACGAGTCGGAAGTTCTAGCTTTAAAAAGGTTCGTTCCAGAATTCATTAAAGGCTTGGAAGTTGGAGTGGGCGCGGGTAGATTCTCAGTTCCTCTTTCCGTGCGCATCGGAGTAGAGCCTGCGCAAGCGATGGCAAATATAGCACGAAAAAGGGGGATAGATGTCTATGAGGCAATGGCGGAGGATCTTCCATTTGCTGATGAATCCTTTGATTTCATATTGATAGTAACAACAATATGCTTCCTTCAAGACCCTGTACAAGCACTCTTGGAAGGAAAGAGGGTTCTTAAGCATGGCGGCCATATTATAATTGGGATGATTGATAGGGACAGCCCTCTTGGAAGAATCTATGAAACGAAAAAGGAAAATAACAAATTTTACAGGCATTCTCATTTTTATTCTGTTAAACAAGTCTTGGAGTGGCTCAAGAAAGTGGAATACACTGATATTAGAATTTGTCAAACAATCTTTAAAACCCCGGAAGATTTAACTTCTCTTGAGCCAATCAAAGAAGGTTATGGAGAAGGCGGGTTTGTTGTTGTCTCCGCTCAGAAAGGGATGAAAACATGAAGATAGGAATTGTGCTCTATTCGAATGATCCAGAAACCGTATGGAACGCTTTTAGATTTGGGAATTTCGCTCTTAATGAGGACGATGAAGTAAAGGTGTTCTTAATGGCAAAAGGAGTGGAGAGCGAATCTCTCGAAACTGAAAAGTTCAAGGTCACGGAACAGATACACTCCTTCATCAATAATGGCGGCAAAATATTTGCCTGTGGCTCATGCCTCAGAATCCGTCACTCTGAAGGTTCAGAGGTGTGTCCTATGTCATCGATGACAGATTTGTATGGGATAGTAAGGGAAAGCGATAAAATTATTACATTCTAATTTACACACCAAAGATGCCAATGTTAAATTCAAAAAGGCCCCCTCGTTGGCTTTTTTAGGACAAAGCAAAGTGGAAGGCTATAGGGGCGAGGAGTTCCACAAAGAAGCAGAAGTTACCGTTTGTAGCTTTGTTGATTGCTGAAGAGCCACTCAGCCGGTCATTGTAGGGAACAGCCCTAATGCCTTGAGGGATGAAGGTAGGAAGATGCCTAACGCAGCTGCAATCCCACCAACTGGCCCATATCATATGTAGCCCATTAATGTCGTCGTGATAACAATCGACTTAGGAGCGACTTGGCTAAAAAGCTATTCTATTGTTGGAGAGTATGACTCAATAATTGTCCTATTTTGGATAAATTTCAAATCATTACCCTTTGGACAAAATAGCAATTTCCAATGCTCAAAAGTATGGGCATTTAGCATTCGCGATTGTAGATAGGCTGCTGCTACCACGTCAATTTGCTGCAGCGCGCTCCAGGAAAAGTCAGAGTCCGTGCTGGGCCCAGATCTGAGTGTCGGCCAGGGAGGCGGAGTTCTCTACTACTACCCTGAGCTTCAGCCCCTTAACCATATTCTTAATTGGGCGTGCAAAGAAGTTAAACTTGACGTGCTTGTCCATCAAAATTTGCAAGCCGAAATATTTATCTAGAAGTTAGGCTTGCCAAAAAACAACACAGGATGACAGTGATTTAAAATGGAGAATCCCCTTACCAGCATAAAGGAAGGGTTAGAGGCAACGGTCATTTCATTGGCCGGTGGTTCACTTTTTCAGAGGAGGCTGAGGACTATGGGCATCAGAGAGGGTAAGATCCTGAAGGTCGTGGCAATTCATCCCTTCGCAGGGCCTGTCGTGGTGGAGGTGGAAGGGAGGGAGGTTACATTGGGCCGGGGCATAGCCCAGAGAATTATGGTGAAATGATGAGAAGAATCGTTCTCATGGGCAATCCGAACATCGGCAAGAGCGTGGTCTTCTCCCGGCTCACTGGAGCAGACGTGATCGTCTCCAACTATCCTGGCACCACGATAGACTTCTCCCGTGGAAGGGCATGCTTCGGCAAGGAGCTGGTGGAGATCATAGATGCGCCTGGCACCTACTCCTTGGAGCCTTCCAACAAAGCGGAGGAAGCAGCAGTGGAGGTGCTGGAATGGGCAGACCTGGTCATAAATGTGGTCGATGCCACCAACCTGGAGAGGAACCTCTTCCTGACCCTGGAACTCAGAGAGAGACAGAAACCCATGATTGTGGCGCTCAATATGTGGGACGAGGCGAAGCACTTCGGCATAGAGATCGATGTGAAAGGCCTAGAGGAGCGTCTGCAGCTGCCCGTTGTTCCCACCGTCGCTATTACAGGAGAGGGAATAAAGGATCTCGTCGCTAGGCTGGACAAGGCGCATATGCCGGTAGAAGTCAAGACCACTAGCGAGGAAGAGCGTTGGATGGAGATAGGGCGCATAACCAGGGACATCCAAAAGGTGACTCATAGGCACCCCACCGCCTGGAACAGGCTCTCCCAGGCCACCATCAAACCCGTTACGGGCATACCCATAGCCCTCTGCGTCGTCCTAGCCTCCTTCTGGTTGGTAAGGCTCGTAGGCGAGGGCCTGATAGCCTATATGTTCCAGCCTCTCTTTGAGCTGTACCGGCCCCTGGCCATGAGCTTGAGCGATCGCCTGGGGTCGGGACTTTTGCACCAGATCCTCATTGGCAGGCTCATAGACGGGAAGATAGACTACATCCAGTCCATGGGGGTTTTGACAACCGGGATCTATGTTCCCCTAGGGATGGTCCTGCCTTACATCGTCGGATTTTATCTGATGTTGGCCCTTTTGGAGGACTCTGGCTACCTGCCCAGGCTGGCCACGCTCTCGGACAACCTCTTTCACAGGCTGGGAATGCATGGCCATGCTGTGGTGCCCCTCTTTCTCGGCCTGGGGTGTAACGTTCCCGGAGCCCTGTCCACCAGAACTCTGGAGACCAGGAAGCAGCGGTTTATCTCTGCTACCCTACTGGGGTTGGCCGTGCCCTGCACAGCCAAGTCGGCCATGATCTTCGGGGTCCTGGGGCCTTACAGCTTGAGCTATGTGGCGCTGGTCTTCTTGACCTTGACAGCAGTATACGTAGCAGTAGGGCTGATATTGAACAGGATTGTGAAAGGAGTGAGTCCGGAGATATTCCTGGAGATCCCGCCTTACAGGAGGCCAAGCCCTTCTATGGTCCTGAAGAAGACCTGGATGCGCGTTAGGTGGTTCCTCTCTGAGGCCATACCTTTTCTTTTTCTGGGTGTGCTCCTGGTCAACTTGCTCTATGCCCTGGGCGTCATCGAACGGCTCGGCAATATCTTTGCTCCCTTCATGGAGGGATGGCTGGGGCTCCCCAAAGAGGCTGTGGCCGTCCTCCTGGTGGGGTTTCTTAGAAAGGACCTGGCCGTTGGGATGCTGCTACCGTTGGGCTTGGAGCCCAGACAACTGGTCATTGCAACCACCGTCCTCTCTCTTTACTTCCCCTGCGTGGCGACCTTTGCCGTTCTGGTAAAGGAGCTGGGCATGATGGATACCTTCAAAGCCACGGCCATAATGGTGGCAGTCGCCCTGCTGGTCGGAGGAGCTATGCGGCTCCTTTTGATCGGGTGGTAGAAGAATGAAGCAGAAGACCATTGAGGAGTACATAGAGGTCATATACGCCCTGGAGATCGGAGAGGGACGCGCCCAGACGGGGAGAATAGCCTCTGAAATGAATGTGAAGCCATCCTCGGCCACGGAGATGCTGCAGAAGCTGCAAAAGGAGGGGCTTCTCGATTATAAGACCTATGCCGGGGCCACTTTGACCCCCGCCGGCAGAAGGCTGGCCCAGGAGCTAGGGGGGAGGCACAGGGTTATCGCCTCTTTTCTGAAGATCATAGGCGTCGAGAAGGCGGCGGCAGAGCTGGATGCCTGTCAGATGGAGCATCATGTGAGCCGCGAGACCATGGAGCGGCTGGAGACGTTCGTGGAGTTCGTGAGTCGCTTCCAGTCGGAACCTCCTTGGATCGGGTCATTCAAAAGGTATAGAAAGACCGGGGAGCTGGTTGAATGCAGGCTCTGCGACCAAGATGATTCTGAAAAGAGCAAGAGGTCAAGAAGGAAATTGTATAGATATATTGAGCCTATATTAGTCTGAGTCTTATGAAGGCAGCCGTATGCAGGCCTGCATCTCCATTACCGAGAAGATCGATGTAACGTGTATGGCTTTTATCAGTTCTGGGATGGGAAAGGGTCCCCTTGGGGTTCCAAGGTGCGGTCCTCCGTGGTCCTCCCTGTCGTTGCTAGAGTATCTGTTAATTCCCATCTCTTCGACCATTCGAAAGGCCAGCTCATCCCAATCGATGATTTCATCCAGCCTGGGCAGCATTGTGGTTAAAGCGCAATAGTACTCTGAGAAGCAATTCCTTATTATCGAGCTGATTGCTGCTTGATCAAACTCCCCTCTGTACCTGAAGTAGCTTCCCAATATCAGACTGATGGAGAAGAGATGTTCTCCTATGTGAAACTGCAGTTCCTGCGTTGATACCTCCGGATAAAGCTCGATATGCTCAAGATCGGCTATTCCAGAAAGGCGAAGATTGGGATATCTACACGATTCAAGCCATTTTTCCAGCCGTCCTGCAACCTTTCTATGCCAGCAATAAGCGATATTCTTTGGTGCAGTCTGCCTCTTCTTGTGAAAGAGCGACAGTAATGATGTGTGAATCAACCCCATTCTGGTTAATCGAGCCAGATCCCTGGCACAAAATGAAAGACTCATCTTCAAGTCGTTTACAGAGAGCTGCGGATCGTTGAGATATGTTAGATAGTCACGGTTTGCAATGTAGCAGATCGCCAGCGGATCTTTTAGCTTCAAATCTTCCAGCACATGCAAAGGCAGTCCCTCTATTCTGAAGAGACCTCCTAAGGAATAAGGCAGCGTACTCGATAGAGCAATCTTTCTCAAATATTTCTGCATCTAGGCCTCGAAGAGTAATCGCTCATCATCTCCATAATCGACACACAGTTTTATCGCCAGAAAGCCTTCATCTATCGGTGCTATGAGGGTCCTACCAAATCTCTCTACGTGATCGGCACCATTTTCAGCGAGAAAGCTTTCCAGATCGACTCTTACAGCATTTGCATCGCTATATCCAATCGGCGGCATTTTCTGAGATAGCCGGATAATTTTATCTCCGCATAATATCTTTGATATTCTATCGAATCCCGTGCTTGCTACTTTATCGACCAAACCCCCTTTACGAGTTATGCTAAAGCTGTAAAGGTCTGCTATCGCCTGAGGGGATATGTCGTGCCTGTCCGGCCAGGAAAATAGCCCCTGCCCAGGCTGGAGCCGGTCCAGTGTCCTTCTGATATGCAGCGCTAAGAGTCGGGCAGCATGCTGACGGATTGAGAAGGATACATCAGCTAGCTTCCCAGTTAAAAATCAAACTGCGTGCGGCCACCCCACCCTAAAGGATGGGGTATGCTTCGGGCCGCACGCCCTCACGTCCGGTTTTATGGAATCCAGAAATCGTCGAGTCTTCGTTGCTCGGATCCCCTTGATCTGCACGATTGGAACTCCGCTTTCGGTTTCCCCTGAGAATTCTTAATATAGTGCTCGATTGTATCAGCAGTTACATTTCCTATAGATCGAAAGAACTTGCCACTTGACCATAGACTTCCACCCCAATAGCGTTTCTTCAATTCAGGATGAATCTTTAACAACCTATGCGAACTACTTCCTTTCAAATATTGAACGACTTTTGATAGAGAAGTGCTTGGATTGAATTCCAAGA
>CAZPUO010000154.1:0-6775 GCA_964589745.1 uncultured Methanotrichaceae archaeon | reverse complement strand
TTTATAAATAGTATATAAAGGCCAAGCTGGATTGGGCAGGTTTTTAGGAATCCTCCTTTGACTATAATAATAACTATATCAACAAATTATCTCCTTAAGATAATATCCTCTCGAAGGCGACATAAATGTCACTGGAATTGGCATACGTAGCCCTGTTGTTAGGGTTTTTACTAATACTGGCAGCTCCGACTGGAAGATATATTGCTAAAGTCTTTAGCGGCGAGCACACAGTGCTTACGCCGCTGCTCCGGCCCATTGAGAGGAGCCTCTACCGCGTGGGCGGCGTGGATGAGAAGACAGAGATGTCCTGGAAGACCTACGCAACAGCCCTCTTGATCTTCAATGCGCTGGGGTTAATGGCGGTCTTTTTGCTTCAGGAAGTTCAGGGTTTACTTCCCCTCAATCCTGAGGGTTTTGGTCCTGTCAGATGGGATACGGCTTTGAACACCGCAGTCTCCTTCACCACAAACACGAATTGGCAATCCTACAGTGGCGAGCAGACGATGAGCTATCTGACCCAAATGCTGGGGTTGACCGTTCAAAACTTTCTATCAGCGGCGACTGGAATAGCCGCTGCCATGGCCGTCATTCGGGGCTTCATCCGGAAGAACACCGCCACTTTAGGCAACTTCTGGGTCGATCTTACCAGGTCAGTGCTCTATCTGCTGCTGCCCCTGGCCATCATCTGGGCCCTGATATTTGCCTCTCAAGGCGTGGTGCAGACCCTTGGTCCCTATGTCACCACGCAGACCCTTGATGGCACGGTGCAGACTATTGCCGTTGGACCCACCGCCTCACAGGATGCCATTAAATTCCTGGGAACAAACGGAGGCGGCTTCTTCAATGTCAACTCAGCCCATCCTTTCGAGAATCCGACTCCCCTAACGGATTTTCTGCAAGTTCTGGGAATGCTGCTGATAGCAGCATCGTTGCCCTTCGCTTTAGGAGAAATGGTCAATAACCGCAGACAGGGCTGGGCCATATTTGCGTCCATGCTGGTGCTCTATATAATGGGTTTGGGCGTCGCCCTCTGGGCGGAGACGTCAGGAAACCCCCTGCTAGAGAAGATGGGTGTGTCAGACGGAGTCAATATGGAAGGAAAGGAGGTGCGGTTCGGCATCGTTCCCTCGGTACTTTTTGCCCAGTCCACGACAGTGACCTCGTGCGGAGGAGTTGACAGCATGCACGACAGCATGCTGCCCCTGACCGGACTGGTGCTTCTTTTCAACATGGACATAGGAGAGGTGATCTTCGGAGGCGTGGGAGTCGGCCTGATAGGCATGCTCTTCTATGCCATCATGACCATGTTCCTGGCCGGGCTGATGATCGGCAGAACTCCGGAGATATTCGGCAAGAAGCTTGAGCCTTTTGAGATGATCATGGCGGTGATAGGGCTGCTGGCGCCTGCTGTTACTGTGCTGATTCTGGCAGGGATCGCTATAATTCTGCCCGCAGGCCTATCCAGCCTGAACAACGCAGGCCCCCACGGACTGTCAGAGATTCTCTACGCCTTCTCATCAGCTTGCGGAAACAATGGATCAGCTTTTGCGGGAATAAACGCGAACACAGTCTTCTATAACCTGGCCATGGCTCTGGGCATGATTATCGGCAGGTTTGCCACCATCCTGCCTTCATTGGCTATTGCTGGATCTTTGGCCCAGAAGAAGATAGTGCCAACTAGCATTGCAACTCTGCCCGTGGCCAGTCCGCTCTTTGTGATAATGCTGGCTGGCACGGTCATAATAGTAGGCGCTTTGACCTTCTTCCCAGTCTTCGTACTCGGCCCGATACTGGAGCATCTGCTTTTGCAGGCAGGAAGGACATTCTAAGGTGAGAAATATGAAGATCAACATGTCCAATCTCTGGCAGTCGGATCTGGTACGGCAGGCGGCCAAGGACTCCATATCCAAGCTTGACCCGCGCACACTCTGGCGTAACCCGGTGATGCTCGTGGTAGAGATCGTCTCCATCTTGACCACTCTGATAGCAGTATACGATTTATTCACCGGCGGAAACTTCGGGTTCGATATACAGATCAGCATCTGGCTCTGGTTCACAATACTCTTCGCCAACTTTGCCGAGGCCCTGGCAGAAGGACGGGGCAGAGCGCAAGCAGAGACATTGCGACAGGCCCGCAATGAGGCTGTAGCCAACAGGCTTCGCTCTGACGGCAGTACAGAGCAGGTGGCTGCACTTTCGCTACGCAAAGGCAATTTGGTCCTGGTGGCTGACAGCGAGATAATCCCCAGCGATGGGGAGATAGTGGAAGGGGTGGCTTTAGTTGACGAATCGGCCATAACCGGCGAGTCTGCGCCTGTAGTCCGTGAGGCAGGTGCAAACCTTTGCGGAGTTACGGGCGGAACCAGGGTTCTATCCGGGAAGGTCAAGATCTGTATCACGGCAGATCCCGGCGAGACCTTCCTGGATCAGATGATAGGAATGGTCGAGAGTGCCAAGCGCCAGAAGACGCCCAATGAACAGGCGCTGGAGATACTGCTCATAGGCCTGACCGGGCTGTTCATAGTAGTAGTTGTAAGCCTTGAGGCATTTGCCGGATACATGGGCATGGTAGTGTCAGTGCCCGTTCTTGTAGCGCTGCTCGTCTGCCTGATGCCCACAACCATAGGCGGCCTGCTGCCTGCCATCGGCATAGCGGGCATGGACAGGCTGCTCCAGCACAACGTAATCGCTCTCAGCGGAAGGGCTGTGGAGGCCTCAGGAGATGTGGACGTGGTCCTGATGGACAAGACCGGCACCATCACCCTGGGAAACAGGATGGCAACAGAGTTCATCCCCGCCGAAGGTGTAAAGAACGCGGATTTAGCTGAGGCTGCGATGCTCTCCTCCCTGGCTGATGATACGCCTGAGGGACGCAGCATAGTTGACTTGTCGAAGGAAAAGCTGGGCGTTCGGGGAAGGGATATCAGAGCACCCGAAGGATCAATGTTCATCCCGTTCAGCGCAGATACACGCATGAGCGGAATAGACTGGGATGGCCGGAAGATACGGAAAGGGGCACACGATTCCATAGAGGCGTATGTGGAATGTGAAGGCGGCAAGATGCCGGAAGGCATCAAAGCTGTTGTTGGCAGCATAGCTAGAGAAGGAGGTACTCCTCTGGTGGTTGCCGAGGGCTCCAGGGTATTGGGTGCCATCCGCCTGAAGGATGTGCTCAAAGAGAACATCAAGGAGCGCCTATCTCATTTGCGTCTGGTTGGCATTCGTTCTGTTATGATAACGGGCGACAACCCCATGACTGCGGCAGCCATAGCAGCCGAGGCGGGCATTGACGACTTCATCGGCCAGGCCCGGCCTGAGGCCAAGCTCGATGCCATTCGCAAATATCAGAAAGATGGACACCTGGTGGCGATGATCGGGGATGGCACTAATGATGCTCCTGCACTGGCCCAGGCCGATGTGGCGGTGGCTATGAATGCAGGCACGCAGGCTGCGAGGGAGGCTGCCAACATGGTGGACCTCGACTCCAACCCTGCCAAGCTGCTGGATATTGTGGAGATCGGCAAACAGATCCTGATCACCCGCGGTGCTCTTACCACATTCAGCGTAGCAAACGATGTCTCCAAGTACTTTGCTATCCTACCAGCCATATTTGCGGCCGAGTACCCCGTGCTGGGCGTGCTGAATGTTATGCATCTGGCCACACCCACCAGCGCTGTGCTGTCAGCGATCGTCTTCAATGCCATCATCATACCGCTGCTCATTCCTCTGGCATTGAGGGGCGTCAGGTATCATCCGACTACAGCTGTCGCTCTGCTCCGCCGCAACCTCCTAATCTATGGCCTCGGCGGATTGATTGTGCCCTTCATATGCATCAAGCTGATCGACACAATGGTAGTGTTTTTGCATCTGGAGTGAGGAAGATGTCCGAGACTCTAAAAGCTGTAAAGACGGCAGCGCTGTTGTTCATAGCATTCTCTCTGCTTACTGGGCTGGTTTATCCGCTATTTATTACAGGCATAATTCAGATGACGATGCCCGAAAAAGCAGATGGAAGTCTGCTGGTCGTGGATGGCATAGTTTTGGGCTCAGAGCTCATCGGCCAGAACTTCTCCAGCCCAGGCTATTTCCACGGGCGACCTTCGGCCGTAGGTTATAGCGCCAAGGGCTCGGGCGCAAGCAACTTTGGGCCGACCAGTGCCAAGCTGATGGAGCAATTGAGCAAGAGGATAGGGCAGGTCAGGAGCGAGAACAATCTACTGCCAAATATATCTGTGCCTGCAGATTTGGTTCTGGCTTCGGGAAGCGGACTGGACCCGCACATCAGCATGGAAGGGGCGATGCTTCAGTTGCAGCGGGTGGCCAAAGCGCGAGGTTGGCCGGAGTCCGAAGTGAAAATGCTGATCGATCAGCATATTGAGCCTGCTCAGTTCGGCATACTGGGGCAAGATAGAGTTAACGTGCTCAAGCTCAACCTGGCACTTGACGAAAAAACAAAGAGAAGGTAAGGATGGAAAACGAACAGCGTCCAAGTCCCGATGCTCTTCTTCGTCGTATCAAAGAGGAGGAAGAAAGTGCTAAACCTCACAGGGGAAGGCTCAAGATCTTCCTGGGAGCAGCGGCAGGCGTAGGCAAAACCTACCATATGCTTGAAGATGCCCATTCGTTGAAGGCGGAGGGAGTAGACGTGGTAGTAGCCCTTGCCGAGACCCACGGAAGACCCGAGACAGAAGCACTGCTTGAGGGCCTGGAAATCATTCCGCGCAGCCAGATAGAACATGGTGGCATAATTCTTTCCGAGATGGACTTGGACGCGGTGCTGACGCACCATCCTGAGATAGCTCTGGTCGATGAGCTGGCGCATACGAACGCTCCTGGATCGCGCCACGATAAGAGGGCCCAGGACGTAGAGGAGATGCTAGTGGCCGGTATAAATGTTAACACCACTCTGAACATTCAGCACGTCGAGAGCCTCAACGATGTAGTCTATCAGATCACGGGTGTGAAAGTGCGGGAAACCGTTCCCGATCGAGTGCTGGAGACGGCAGACGAGATAGAAGTGGTAGATCTGCCTCCGGAGGAGCTATTGCAGCGGTTCAGGGAAGGAAAGGTGTACGTACCACCCAAGGCCGAGCAGGCAACACAGCGCTTCTTCCGAAAGGGCAATCTTTTGGGTCTCCGGGAGCTGGCGCTGCGCTATGCTGCGCGCAAGGTGGATGTGGATATGCGCTCCTACATGGAGACTCATGATATCCTAGGTCCCTGGCCCGCAGGATCAAGGTTGCTGGTAGGCGTCAGCACCAGCCAGCTCTCCGAGCATCTAGCACGCATAGGCCAGCGCATGGCCGCCGACTTGGATGCTGAATGGTTTGCCGTCCATGTGGAGTCTCCTCATGAGGCTGAGCTTAGCAATCAGGCACGAGAACAACTGGCCCGCAACTTGTGGCTGGCAGAGGAACTTGGTGCAAAGGTGGAGATCCTGACAGGGGACAACGTGGCTGATGAAACCCTCTCCTTTGCCCGGACGCATAACATCACTTTGATTATTGTCGGTCTGCCTCGAAAGCGCATATTGAGAAAATGGCTCAGTGGCTCAGTTGTAAACCAGCTCACTCTCAAGAGCGGACCCATCCACGTGCTGGTCATAGGCAGCTCCCAGGCTAAGCAGAAGGGGGTCGAGCTAAGGAGCCCGGGGATCAATCTGTGGCCATTATTCGGCAGCTTATTAAGCGTAGCCATGATAACCATCTTCTGCTGGACACTGCAGCCGTGGCTGGGTTTCGTCAACACGACGATGATCATGCTCCTTCCAGTTGTCTACAGCGGATCCACGTGGGGAAGGCAGGCAGGAATTACAGCCTCTTTTCTAGCAGTCGGAGCCCTTGATTTCTTCTTCGTTCAGCCTTTCCTCTCCTTTTCGGTGGCGGATTTGCGCTACCTTCCCGCTTTTTTCGTCTTCTTCGTAGTAGCCATAGTGACGAGTCTTCTGGCAGATCTGGTAAGGTGGCAGGGCGAGAATGCACGCCAGAGAGCGAGATTCGTCTCTGCTCTTAATGAGTTCAGTCGAAGCCTTATGGCGGCAAAAAACAAGGAGGAGCTATTGAGCAGTGCCGGCAAAGGAATCGCCGAAGCGTTTGACTGTAATGTGCTGATTCTGCTTCCGGAAGAATCAGGACTTCTGAAGGTGGGAACTCAAGTTGGCGAGGGCATGACAGTGGATGAGCGCAAGCTAGGAGTGGCTACATGGGTATTCCAGCACGGCCAGATGGCAGGACGGGGGACTGATACCCTCTCCTCGGCCAGCCTTTTTTATATTCCTCTGAAAGCGCATGATGGCATAGTCGGCGTCCTGGGAATAGGCCTAAAGAAGCCCGACCGAACACTATTACCTGAACAAAGGAGGTTGCTGGAATCTTTTGCAAATATAGTAGCTCTGGCTCTGTCTCGTGAAGTTCAGCCTTCTCTTATTACTTACGACAAAAGAAGCTTTGGCAGGTGGTGGATTCGGTAAGCGCGCCTGGCTGTTAATTTTCAAATCGGCTCCTAGATCATGAAAGACTCTTAGATCATGCAGGATCTCCAGAGCGCTACTTTTGCTTTTAATCAAAGCCAAGCTCGGATTTGGAAATAGCAGATCAGCGAGCTACAAGTGAGGCCGCTAACTCGATCATATCCCATCCTTATCAGGTCGTATCTGCCGGGTATCCTATCCCAAACCTATGTCGCCAACGCATCGATCTTGATCAGCACAGATTTCACAATTAAAACATATTATTATGTGTGAATTTTAATTATCATGTGGTTCTAAACTCTATAT
>CAZPUO010000153.1:0-6826 GCA_964589745.1 uncultured Methanotrichaceae archaeon | reverse complement strand
AACAGTCTGGCTTGAAATAAATAATACTAATATTATTAACTTATGGTTGGAGCCGTTACTCCAACCATCTGAACCCAGGCTCCTTGATTTTGTTGAAGTTCTTCATGATGCCTATCGCATCCTTTTTGCTTATTTGCATCTTCATTATCTTAGAAGCCACGCAGCGGAGAGCTTTCTTTTCATTCTTGGTGGTCTCGTTGTCATCGCTCTTCTCATTTAGGCCGAAGTTTTGGAAGAGGTGCTCTCTATCGGTTTCAGACCAGGTGTCGTGAGCCAGCAGGCCCCATTTTTCGAACATAGCAGCAGCGTGATCCAGGAGATGCTGATCAAAGCGCCCCGGTATCTGGCATTCATTTATCTGCTTCATGAACTCATCGTTCTTCAAAGCACTCACCTACCATTATTTATTATCCGATAGGATTTAGCCTTTTCTAAATATTTTTACTCGTTGTATCGCGAAGAATGGGTATTGCTGGCTAGCGTCAGCGAGGGTTCTGACCTGCCACGACTTCGGTCGATGGCAGCCCCGAAAAAGTCGAGGCATAGTCGGAACAGCGGGAGACGGGCCTTCCGACTTCAGTTTCAATCTTTTTTTGCTGCAGGCACGACCTCATCCACTGCGCATGCTGCAATCTTCTCTGCCAGCTTGGCCAGGACCTCTTTTCGCATGCCACCCACGAACTTGATGGAGCCGACGACCAGATGCCCGCCGCCGGAGACGCCGCCATTGGGAATCTCCTCCATAAGCTCCTTGACCATCTGGGGAATGTTCATCCGCACTGCACGAGAGCGCAGCACGGCGAAGTCCGGACCATAGCCAATAGTGACCACAGGCTTTCCCGCGAATTTCTGGCAGAGTCGGTCGTGTACCTCCCCCGAGGTCTTGCCGGGCGGCGGGAAGGTGAATTTATGGGCAAAGTTCTCCACGTCCAGGACGTTCATGATCACGCCGTTGGGAAGCCGCGTGCTCTTCACGTTTCCCATGCTGGCCCGCAGCTGCTCGTCTATCGCTGCATTGGCCTGCTCGCAGAGCAATTCGACTATCCTCTGATGGCGATCGAGCCTGCCCAGGCAGAGGATGTCGTTTATGAGTCCCCGTCCTTCGTTGAACCGCAGCCAGAAGGCCTCGTAATCCAGGGCGAGTGCGATCTTCTTGAGATCGTCTTTGCGATATTTGTCCTCCACGAGCTTGATGTACCTTTCTGCCTCCGGGGCCTCGCTGCGATCACCAACGGCCGAAACCGCCGGGAAATGCCTGATCTTGTTCTCGACCTGGGGATAGATCATGCGCGCAATCTCCGTGGCCAGCATTCCCGTGGTCAGCCCGAAGTCGCCTCCTGCGTGGGCGGGGTTGACGTGGGCAATGAGGAACTGGTCCACTATTTTGTGAGGATGATGGTGATCCACGACCAGCATCTCCAGGCCGTAGACCTGGGCTTGCCGCATGGCTGGGACATCCTCCTCAGTGGAGCCGTTGTCCATTAGAATTATCAAGGGCATCTTCTGGCCATGGCGGGTATTGTCTTCCAGGGCGTAGCTCAGGTCCTTGGTCACGTCCTCCAATTCATAGAACGGCGCCTTGCTTGGGGCCCGGCGGTAGTTATAGTACTCTGCGTCGGGTCCGCCCGCTTCTTTTATGAGCGGAAGTATTGCCGTCTCGATGGCCACAGCGGCAGTGATTCCGTCCGCGTCGGCATGATGCCGCACTACAATGGGCCTCGACTTGAGGACTGCCCTGCGGATCTCCTTGGCCACTGCCTTCATGGCTGGCCGGAGACGGGTCATGATCTCGCTCTCTACCAGGAACTGTGTATCGAAGGGCTCGGCGCGGCGGTCTATCGCCTGCTCGATCTGGTCCTTGACCCCGGCGGCCTCGCCACCCCAGAGCCGTTTCATGGACTTGATCTCGACCTGAACCTGGTTGTTGCGCATCGTGACCTCGCCGATGACGCGCACCATCATCTCACTATCGATGTCCGCGTGTGCGCGCACACCAGCGCGCTCGAAGGCGGCGCAGAAGACAAGGCCGCTATCGTCGGCGACGGTGAAGATGGTCGGACCGCCGGTCTGCTTGACCTGGATGACCTCTCCCTTGATCAGAATCTGCTTGCCCACTTGCTTGTGCAGATCCGCAGCCTTGGAAAGAGGCAGTTCCTTTTCCACCTCGACGGTGTTGTACTCTTTCAACTCAGCGGGCTCCAGCTCGATGTTACCGTTGGGAAGAATATTGCGGACAGTGACGAAGATCGTATCCCCGACTTCGGGCCTCGCCTTCAGGTATTTATTGTGGGCCAGACCTCTCACGCTTTCGCATAAATCCACGAAAGCTCCGAAGTTGGCGAGCCCCGAGACCTTTCCTTGGTAAATCTCGCCGACAACGATGTCGCGGGAATCGCAGGCCTGGTCCAAGATATGAACCAATGGCTTTTTGGAACAGCGCTCGCAGAGTTCCTTTTTGCTGCTCAGCCGGGAACCGCATACGACACAGAGGTACTCACGTCCCAGGCCTCCGCAGTCCTGACACGGTTCCGTGACTGGAATCTGGCCGGATCCATGGCAGACGCTACATTCGGCCGAGCCGCGCTCGATCAGCTCCTTCATATCCTTATCAGAGGCCGCGCCCAGGGATATGGATTCGGTCTTTCCGCTGCCATTGCAGTTGGGACAGGGCTTTTCTCCTATCGCCAGGTAACCCTTGCCCCGGCATCTCTCGCACAGGTTCATCTCTGAGGAAGATACAGCCCAGGAATTTAGCTATTTTGCAAGGGGCTGGAGAGAAGCTAAATAAGATGCAAAACCTCCAGCAAGCATGCGAGTCGTGGTTTTGCGCCTCGGTCATCGGCCCGAGCGGGATAAGAGGATCACCACCCATGTTGGCCTTGTTGCCCGCGCCTTCGGAGCCGAGGAGATGCTTCTTTCTGGCCGCGATAGCAGTGTGGAGGAGAGCCTGGCCGATGTGGCGAAGCGATGGGGTGGAGGCTTTCGACTAAGGGCGGATGTGAGCTGGCGCGGCGAGGTCGGACGCTGGAAGGAAGCTGGCGGAAAGGTGGTTCACCTCACCATGTACGGTTCGAACCTGCCGAACGTGATTGATGAGATCCGCTGCTGCGGGGAGATCCTGGTTGCCGTGGGTGCAGAAAAGGTGCCTAGGGAGATGTACGAGCTGGCGGACTGGAATGTGGCCGTGGGAAGCCAGCCTCACTCCGAGGTGGCCGCTCTAGCCGTCTTCCTGGACAGGCTTTTCCAAGGCCGGGAGCTGGGTGGGGAGTTCGAAGGCGGTCTCAAGATAGTGCCCTCGGCCCGAGGAAAGCAGGTGGCATATCCCGATTCTCATCCCGGGAAAGAAGAATGACGGCATCATGAGAATATTAGTAATAGGCATCAACGTCAGGCACATCGTCTCTTCCGCAGCCAGGGCTGGGCACGAGGTCGTGGCCGTCGATGGTTTTTGTGACCTGGACCTGCGGGGTTTCGCCTCAGAGACTGAGTTGCTTCCGCGCGAAGGGGCAGAAGATCTCCTGCAGGCGTACATCGACAGGTTCCATCCCGATGCGGTCGTCCTTGGACCAGGGCTGGAGGAGGCCCAAGTGGAAGGAGTTTTGGTCCTAAACAATCCTGCCCAAAAGACTGAACTCGTCTCGGACAAGCTCTGGCTGGCCCGCTGGCTGGAACGGAAGGGGTTCCCTTTCATCAGAACCAAGTCAACGCCGGATGACCTGCAATACCCCCTCCTGGTCAAACCCCGCAAAGGCGCTGGCGGCATGGGCTGCCGAATCGTGAAGAGCGCGGGAGAGCTGGACTTTGAGAAGGGTCTGATCGCTCAGGATTTGGTTTTGGGCAGGCCAGCAAGCGTTTCGGTCATCGGCAACGGCAGCGAGGCAAAGGCCATAGTGGTCAACGAGCAGCTCATAGGTACCCCCTGGTCGGGGGCGAAAGGCTTCAGGTACACTGGAAATATCACGCCTCTGCCGCTCCCGGACTTCGGCATTGCAGAGCTGGCTGAAGAAATAGTCTCCGAGCTGGGGCTTTTTGGTAGTAACGGTGTGGATTTCCTGCTCACGAAGCATGGACCTGTGGTGGTGGAGGTCAATTCGCGCTTTCAGGGCAGCCTGGACACTGTAGAGATGGCCACAGGGCTCAACGTCTTTGCGGCTCATCTGGAGTCCTTTGCAGGAAGGCTGCCAGAGCGGCCCATTCCGCGCCTTTATGCTGGAAGGGCCATACTCTTTGCCACCCGTGATTTCACAATCGAGGAAGATCTTCGCAGAGATTGGACCGCGGACGTGCCCTGCAAAGGATCGCGGATAAGTGTGGATGACCCTGTCCTTTCCATCCTTGCAAAAGGATCGGGCCGAGATGAAGTCCTCGCGCTGCTAAAGACGAGAGCGGCAAAGCTACGTTCACAACGAAGGTGAAAATAGTAATATTATAAAATTCAATATAGATTGGGCTTAAATCACCAGGAGACGACTCTGTAAACCCAGTTGCATGCCAGGGTCCAGGCCTTGACGAACCCGGATCCTTTCTCCAGCTTCTCCCTATCCTTATCGCTGTACGTTTCCTTGTCCTTCATCCACGAGTCCATACTTTAATGGTTGCTCTTCGGAATATAATCATATCGGTCCTGATCACCGCTTTATGCGGCTCCTGACCATCTCATCCTGCTCGCGAGAGCTAACGGAATAAACATTCCGGCATCTACTTAAAAAGATGATGGCAGAAAAAGGTAATATATCTAAAGCGCAAAAATCCTAAAGACAATTAATGTTGAGGATGAGATGAAGTCACCGGAAAGGATTACCATAGCCCTCGACGAGGAGACAGCAGGCCTTTTCAAGAAGATGAAAGAAGACTTGGGCATGTCGCAAAGCGAGCTGATGCGAGAGTCGCTGAAATTTTTCGGCAAGCACAAGTCTCTGTTCGAGTTTGCCGAGGACAAGAAGGTTTATACTCACGCAGAAATGCTCTCCGCTGGTGAGCATGTGATCCTGGATATCGACCACTGGATCCTCTTCCTGAGCTTTATCGAGACTCATCCCGAGAAAGAGAAGTTCTGGAATTTTCATAAGGAGGTCTGCCGGGCCCACGCCGAGCAGTTCAAGCATAAGCTATTCAACGCGGAAAGCATCCTCCGTCGCCTCGAAATATGCAACCTATTCAAAATGAGCAAGACCGGCAAGAACGAGTTCACCCTCATCTTCGGATCGGATGCGCCGAAAAAGTTTGTCCGGACGGAGCTGGAGGAGATCTTCGCAGGCATGGGCTTCATGGTGGAGATCAAGGAGGACTTCTCAAAGCTCAGGGTGAAGGTAATCCACGATCTGTAGATCTTTGAGACGGCTACAGCCGCTGTCATAAAGATTGTCTGCAGGCCCCGTCCTCGCCAGCTTGAGATACAGCCCTTTCCGGGCGCCAAAAATCCTGATCGACTCGATATCCTTGGTTGAGCCGAGGACAAGGCATTTTGATGCCTTACGCCCGGCGGGATGAAGGCCGGCATTGCCTTGGGTTTCGGATCCTCGGTCTTACAACTCACTTTTTTGCTTTGCTCTTTCAAAGACAAAGGCCACCTCACTCCACGCTTTTTCCAGCAGCTTTCCATAAAATCCAGCATCGAACTCCGATGCGCTTCCCTCCGGGTCCACCTCCCAGCAGCTGGCGTCTTTTACCACGTATCCTATCTCCATGCCCGGAGCCAGCGGAATGCCTTGCTTCATGTGAGCCTGCACCGCCGAGGCCTCGGCGCACCTGCGGGAGTAGCGGAGCTTGCTCACCCTGCGGTGAATGGCCAGCTCCCGGACGTCTGCCTTCCCCAGCTCCCCTATGTACCTCCTGCGCACCTCCTGGGCCTTGGGCTCGATCCTCTGCAGCTCCTCCCTGCTTTTGGCTTTGGACAGGAGATCGAAAAGCTCCAGCTGCATCCGGCGTACGTACTCGGGCGTGTCGCCCTTGCGGGCCATGACCCCACGGATTTTGATCTTGCCCGTGCCAAGCCGCCCGAAGTAGCGGTTGTAGGCCCCTGAGCCGTCGGTCATGGGCAAAAAAGCTATCCAGTTGTAGCAGTCCACCTCCGTCAGGATGCCGGTCTCTCTCTCGACGGCCTGCTTGAACTCAGCAATCGGCTCACCCACCACCCACAGACAATCTACAATGCCGTGCAGCACCTCCAGATTCATGCCCTCGGCAATCTCCTTGATCTGCAACAGAATCTCCCGGGAAGCGGCCGTGATCTTCTCGTGCACCTCGATCTGTCCAAACCTGGCGTTCCGGTATCCGGTGTAACCGAAGCAGGTAACGAGCATCCACTTCAGGATCGAGTCCAGACCGGCATACTTCTCATCGGCCTTCTTTCGCCTCTTGGTCTCTATGCGCAAGGAGAGGAGAGGCGAAAGCACACTGGCCAGAAAGCCCTCCTTCTCCGGGTGTTCCAGGGTCTCGGGAGAAAGGTTGTACTTTACGATGATGGAGGGATATAGGGATGTGAAATCCAGCTGGCTCACCTTCTCGTAGAGCCTGGGCTCCGGCTGAAACATCATACCGCCCTTGTCGGAACTCTTCAGTTCGCAAAAATTCCTTATGCGCTCTGCATCTCTTTTCCGGAAGGGGATGGCCACTCCCCGGCGCAGGGCCTCGTAGACCTCGAAAGAGGAGATGAGGGTGCCGGGCGTGAATCGCGCCGCCAGGTTGGGTGACAGGCCGGAGAGGCGGGAGGCGAAAAGTATTCCCTTCAGTCCTCCTTCCTGGTAGGTGAAGCTCCTGGCCGTGTCGACCAGCACCCGGCCCTCGGGGATGAGGGCGCCGTCCTTGTGGTTGACCTTGCCGTAGC
>CAZPUO010000152.1:0-6874 GCA_964589745.1 uncultured Methanotrichaceae archaeon | reverse complement strand
GAGCGACTTGATCAGCCTGCCCTTGGGGTAGTAGCGCATATTGCCTGGGTCGGAGCCCGGCTCGTAGTCCACCAGCTCCAGGCGTCTCATGAGCTCCACGTGAGGCGGGACTCTGTCCACGGCCCTAGCCTTGGAGATCTCGTAGTTAGTGAACTTTTGCAGGTTCTCATGGTTTGTGAAGTCGAAGCTGTCCGGGTCCATCAACTGGCCGTTCGTGTCCATGATCTTCCAGTAGGATATGGCCTTGGCCTCGGACTTGAGGGCCTCAGAGACCACTTCGCCCTCGCCCAGCTTGATGGACCTGGACAGCTCGGAGAGCGGATGGCCCTTGCAGCTCAGGGTGAATGCCTTGTACCAGCCAAAGGGAGCGCGCACGACCTCGTAGCTCTGGGATAAAGTCTCAGCCATGCCCTTGAGGATCTTGATAGCCGTGGCAGGTGTGGAGAGATTGGGACTGAGGTGGGCGTAGGGATAGAGCATGATGCGGTCTGCGTGAACCTGTCCGGCCACGTCCGCGATCTGCTTTGAGCCTTCAGATATCACCGCTTCCGGGTCGTCCTCGTCGAACTTCTCCACGGCTACGAAGGCGCAGAGGGCCTCTTCTAATCTGCCTTTCTTGGCCTGCTCTTCGATCTCTTCTGCCATCTTGGTGGGCCTCTTGGCCTCGAACTCAATGTAATCGGAATGAATCAGGAGTAATTGCAATAGGGGTCACCTGACCGAGTTGGGATTGAACTGGGTATAGTTCAAGGTTTCGATGATGAGTGTTGAAAGATGATACGAAAGAATTCAACCGGGAACTATTTAGGGCTGCAACCAGAAGAATGAAAATCTAAATTTTCAAACCCTTTCGCACCAAAGAAAATGCGGCCTGATCTCGCCGCTGCTTCTTCATGTCTCAGGCTTTCTTGAGTATGCCGGATGCTACTTCCATCCCATCCATGCCCACTTCCTGATAGGACAGCTCCATCTCGATGGGAGAATTCATGTAGCCCCACAGATAGCCATTCTCATCAACCATGGTAATGGACTGGTTATCGGAGCTAATTACACCCAGCACTATCTCCTTGGACCTGGGGCTCATCGTTGGAACCATTTCGCCAGAAAACATCGCTCCCTTCTGCTCCTTGACGGTAAGCGTCATCTCGCCGCCCGGCCAGTAAGAAACGGTTTCATTGGGCATCCATGCAGTATTCTTATCCCAGCCCACGGCGTCCATAACTCCTGTCCATTTCCCCACCATGTCGGGCATCATCATCGTCTTATTTTCCATCTGGGCCATGGCCGGAACGCAGAGGGCCAGCAAGAGCACCAAGACCATTATACTTCGCATTTTTTTTCACCTCATTCGCACAATCGGATCGCCTTTTGAAGACTAATGTTATTAGCTGTCTGCAAGATATATTTTTTTCTGATGGCCAGTCCGAAAATTCGATCTGAACTCGATTGCAAACAAGATGCAGAGACCGAAACGATGATTGAAGAGCCCCTAGAAGCTTTAAATTTTTTTGGATTTCTATGTAGCTAAGGTCATTTGTGAGACAGTCTTTTCAATCATTTTTTGTGCTCAGATTGTAAAGCTCACCCTGCAAATCATCTTTTTGCGGCCAATCTCATGAGCTTTCATTAAGCCTTCGTTATCCTCTCCGCCCCCACTCGCGCGCGCCGGAGCCAGGGCAGCTCACCCCACAGCGCCATCTCCTCGCCCCGGATAACCATCGCGCCATCGATCCCAGTCTGGTCAATCGCCCGGAAGCACTCCTCCAGCGGCCCCTCTGCCTGAACAGCGTTCCCCAAAGCAGTGGCTGCAGCGTCCGCCAGGGCCGGATCCTGTGAGATCACTGTCGCGGCATCGGCGCAGCCAAAGCTGATGGATGGCCCGACGGTGCCAGAGCTGGTGGCGATGCCCAAAGGCTTCGTTCGCTGCGGAACCTCGAAGGCCAGATCCCGGATGGGCGAGCCTCCGGCGTAAATTCCCACCAAGACCGATTGGTCGTTTAAAATTGAGAGATCTCCACCATTATCTATTACGGCATAAGTTGCACCTTCTTCCATCATCGCCTCCACAGCTAACTTGGCGATGACACCCGCCACGGCAGCCATCGGACCGATGCCAAAAACCGCGCTGCACCTTATCATCTGCTTCACAATCTCAGGTGCATCGTCCGTATGAAGATCGTAGGGCTCCAGCGTCAGCATGAAGAACGGATCTGTTCTTATAAAATCCTCCAGATAGCTTCTCTGCTCCTGAATGGATCGCTTCGCCACATCGATATGTCTCTGCTCACGGGCAAAGACAGTGACTATGGTCTCTTTGAGCTGGAAATGCTCCCGCAGAATGTCGGACATGAAAGTTTCAATAATATTATTAATTACTATTTAGATTATTTTTAGACTTTTTTCAGGCATTTTACAGCCGGCGCGCTCCAGCTAGCCCTGCCCTGGCCACGGCCTCTTCCCGACCCCGCAGGTGAACCACCAGCTCCTCGCCATAGTTAACCTGCAAGAGCTCAGTCGTTTCATAGAGCCGGGAGAGCTCGCGAAGGCCTTTGGAGTCGTTGGGCAGCCGGATCTGATACTCCTTCAGGGGCCGAAGCTGCTGGTGAATGCACTCTGCCAGATCTGCCAGACCCAGGCCGGTCGAGGCGGATACCTGTACGGGGTAGGGAGCAAGATCACTGATCTTCTCTCTTTTCACTGCAGCTTCGTCTTCCAGAAGCCTATCCGCTTTGTTGAGCACAGTCAGCATGGGAGCAGAAACGCCACAATCCCACAGGGCTTTATGCGATGCCACCAACTTTCGCCTGAGCAGCTCCGGCGGATCACTCATATCCGCCACGAGAAGCACCAAATCTGCTTTTGCAATCTCCGCTAGGGTTGAGCGGAAGGCCTTGATGAGGAAATGCGGCAGGTCGTCTATGAAGCCGACCGTATCTGTAAGCAGAACCCTGCGGCCCTTGATTTCCAGCGCCCTCGTGGTGGGCGAAAGGGTAGTGAAGGGCTGATCCATGACCGTCACGCCTGAGCCAGTGAGGGAATTGAGCAGCGTGGACTTGCCCGCATTGGTATAGCCCGCCAGCGCGACCAAATCGAAACCGAGTTCCCTTCTCCGCTGTCTTCTATCCTCGCCCATCATCTCCACATCCTGCAGCGCCGCTCGGATCTTGGCTGTGCGGCCACGAATGTCGTTGTACATCGATTGTTCGTACGCACCGGCGCCGCGAAAGCCCGGTTGCTCGCCTAGCTTCTTTAATGATAAGGCGTTACGTACGTGCGGCGCATCGTAGCTGAGCCTGGCCAGCTCCACCTGCAGCTTGGCCTCGCGTGTGGAGGCGCGGGAGGCGAAGATCTCTAGAATGAGGTTAAACCTGTCGATAACTTGAGCCGAAAATTCGCTTCTGATGTTGAAGACCTGATTGGGACTGAGGGGATTGTAGAATATCAGCTTATCGGGGCAGTGGCTCAAGGCCTGGGAGATTTTGCCCCGACCAATCTGGAAGCGGTGGTCTCGGCCCCTGGTTTGGGTTATCTCCGCCAGTATTCTGTATCCGGCTGCCCCCGCCAGGCCGCGCAGCTCTTCCATTTTGTAGAGGTCCGGGGGCTGATGAGGATTCTCCCGCATGAGGAGAACCGCCGTTTTGCTATCATTCGCCGCCATCAACTACTCCATTTGTGCCATCTGGTTTTGCATCGATGATAAGCTTTCGTCCGGCAACAGAGATGTGATGAGCAAGCTCAATCGTAGTCCTCTCCGCCAGGGTTTCAGGATACTTGAAATCCCGGCCCAAAATGCTTTTCACTCTCCAGGTTTCCAGGTTGTAGAAGTCCCCTGGCTCGGCGACGATGGTTCCGGGAAGGCATATACATGCGGCGCTGATGAGGTCTGCTACCGTATTTAGGTCCAATACCTCAGACACGCGCGGCATGATCCTGACAGAATGAATCTTTTCGATGAAAGCTGGAGATACACTGGCTGAGACGACGGCACACACCATCTGATAGCTGCCATGTACAGCATGCCGACCCGATATGTCAATTGCCACGATGTCTATCTATTCAACCCCTTATTGATTTGGTCATCAAATCGATATAGCTGCTCAATCTCTCCGCCTGTATCTCCTAATCTTCATCTCACAATGGCGTGATCTTTTACAATCATCACGGCCTCTTCCCGGCTCAGACCCGCTCCAACCGCAATCTGCACAGCGCGCTCACCATCGATGAGATCTTCCGGGGCGTGAGTATCCGAGTCAACGACCATCTTTGCCCCGGCCTGCAACGCCATCCGTACTACATGGCCGTTGGTGATGTTGTGACCTGACCGGGAGGTAATCTCCAGGCAGACATCATTCTCCCTGGCCAGTTCGGCTTCCTCGATAGTGATAAAGCCAGGGTGGGCAAGGATGTCCACTCCTGCCTCTAAAGCGGCCCTGTTTGTGCCCGGCCGGACCGGCTCTACGGGCGTTTCGCCATGCACTACCACAATCTCCGCCCCAAGCCTGCGAGCCAGAGTGGCAAGCGGCATGATCTTTGCCGGAGGCACGTGAGTTAGCTCCACACCTGGCATGATCCTGATATCCAATACGTCTTCCATATATTTAGCTTTAGAGACACAAAGAAGAACATGCTCAATGTTGGTGAAGTCCACGTGATCCGTAATGCCGATAGCCGTGTATCCCATAACCTCGGCACGGCGTACCAGTTCGGAGGGAATAAGCACACCATCGCTGAATGTGGTGTGAGTGTGCAGATCGATCATATATATCTGGCTGAAACCTGTTGAGTATTAAGCATTATCTACAGAAAATTCTAATGCAGAGAAGCAGGTTCAACGTTCTTGCAGTGTTTCATACTCTTTAACAATCTCTCTTCCCACTACCACCTCATCGATGCTGTGGACCGCGGCTCCCATATCCCTGATCACTTCCTCCACGCCGTCATAATCTATGTTCTCGCCTTGAATAGTGGCCTTTACCGTTTCGGTCTGCTGATCCACCTCATAAAGGCTCAGGTTGACTCCAGTTACGCCATTTACTTTGGCCAGGGCGGTGGCCAGGTCCAAGATGGTGGGAACATGCGGTTTCAAAACATCTAGAACCAATCGTCTGATCATCGTGTTCATATGACCTAATCTCTGATGCATTATCAGTTTCCTTCAATTCAATCTGAAATGTAGTTCGGCCATTAATTAACTTTTGCGTTTCATAATTAGAGCTAGTGGTTTGAACAGTTCTAGGAACGGCAGAAGCGTATCAAGTTTGTCGGGGGGGTGAGCTTGCCAGGAGAAGCGCCATCTCCTGCAGAATGTCTGGTTCGGAAAGTTCTCCGGCGCTGCTTCTGGCTCGGTGAGGGGGTACACGAGCTAAACCGTAACCATTGGAATTACGGAGCTATCTGGATCAGCAGGAAGTTGCCGGCGCAAAATCAGATCCGGGATAGATTCTTATCCGCATGGCGTCTTGTACGCCGATGGCTCCCTGCGGACATATGGCGCCGCCGGTGGCAATATATCGCTTCACGTACCCCCAGAGAGTATCAACATCTCTTGGCAGTTTAATGCATTTTGGCAAGTGATGTTGCTCCTTATTCATGGCCACCCGGCATCCTCCGCCGGTTTCCTCTCTAAGACCGCATCTTAGATTGCAGAAAGCCACTGTTCTGAGCAGCACTTTTCCAACATCAATTACGCAAGGTGGATCAGATATACTTCGAGCATACACTGCAACAGCCATTGCAAAAAAGGATAAATTCTCTATTGCTCCTTCCGACCATTTGTTTGATAGATAATTCATTATCTTTGGCTTAATCTCGATTTTAGCCTGCTCCACCAGGGCGCGATACCCCTTTGCAGTTGGCATTAGCAGCATTTGATCAAATTCAAACTCTTTCGTTGTGGCGCGGCGATCTATTAGCTTCACAATATGATTGCCGTATCTGTCCACATAATCTTCCATTAGCCAAGGCACGTATGCGTTTATATTTAGATCTATGTTTTATGGATAAATCTCGAAATTCATTATAGAAGACGCAATCAAGCCTTTGGCGGTGCCAGCACCGGTCAGCGACCGCCCTTGCATGAGGAGCCGTTCACTCGTTTGAAGGCTGACTTTGGCCCGGAGCTCGACTACAAGCCAGGATAGGTCAATCATGCCATAAGCCCCTGCCGTCAGTGCCATTGGCTTCTTTTCGAAACCTTTCAGGATGTGCACTGAATATTATGATTTATGGGAATTGGAATAAGCCCATTTTGGCTCTGCCTCCTTGATCCCTCTGGCTTCAGCCTGGATAGAGTGTCGGTGCCGAAACTTCTCCGGGAGGCTCTGTCGGCTTCTACATAATCATGTGAGTTGGCTCAATGATCTCTTCTTGGCACTTGCCAGCGTTTACTGGCTCTTTTTCTTCCCTTTTTCCTTTAAAAAAACGGCTATCCGCTTCAAAACCGCAGACTTGGGGCCGCTCTTAGGAACCAGGATTCTTCCCGCTGCCTCTACCTGATGCCAGATCTTGGGGTGCCTCTTTTCCCGCTCAATTTCCGGCTTGAGACCGGATTTTGTGGCGGCGGAGATCACGGCATCCAGAGTTGGATCGTGGATGGCATCATGAAGTGGGACCATCCTACCCTCGCGCCGGGATCGTGCGACATCGAAGTAAAGGGGCCATATCACCAGCTTATCCTTCTCAGGCATAGCTTTGTAGTTAGAAAGGCCATTCGATAAGTATCTTTGTCTTATCTTCAATTTGATTCGAGAGCCTTTCCGCGGGAAACGCAAGTCTTTTAGATATCCTGAATCATATCCAACAGGACAACTGTGGAGTTTCAATCATGAGCGAAGAGACTTTTCCCGTTGCCAATGTCGGCGGGAGGGAGGTTCCT
>CAZPUO010000151.1:0-6880 GCA_964589745.1 uncultured Methanotrichaceae archaeon | reverse complement strand
GGAAGTGCAGTGGCAACTTCTAATATCATCGTAAAGCCAGTTCAGGTCATCGTCAGTCCTTCTGAAGCTGAAGAAAAGCTCAAATAGAGTTAAGAGGCTCGCAGTTCCCGGATCCGACACAGATGAATTAATTGGCGAACTCTAGGCACATTTCCTGGCAATAAGCGTCGAAAGGATCATCATGGCCAGTGCCATGACCATCATAACGAGCGCGATTTTGGGGTCGGACCCAACAACGATGGGAAGAGGGCCTAGCATCACCACTCCGCCGCCTCTCATCTTCGTGTGCTCCTCATCTTTCTCAGAGTTCGCAAAATAGTGATCTTTCTCATTTCTTTGGGGCCAAAGCAATACCAAAAGCCCCAGTAAGATAAGCATCATACCCGTCAGCTGGGTCAGCATCATGTTCGCCTCCAGAAGAGCAGAATGGAGAGGACCATGAGGACGATGGCCAGTAGCATAGCGGCGGCAGCCGTTTCAGGGCTGGAGCCGAAGACTATCGGGATAGGGCCTATCAGGATAACTCCCCCGTAGCCGGCATTGCCCTGCAAGGCAGCTTGCATAAATGATGCCATCACCAGGAGGATTCCTGCTGCTACCAGGACCCATCCCCATTCGCGGCTCATGAATACTCAATTGCCATCACAAACTATAAGGGCATTTTGTGCCATCCACTTTGGTGATATGACCATCCAGAGACCGAGAGGCACCAGGGACTTTCTTCCTGCTGAGGCCTGGCGCAGGGGCGAGGCCAGGAAGGCCATGCAGAACGTACTGGAGCGCTGGGGATACCAGGAGATCGCAACCCCCACTTTCGAGCATCTAGAGCTCTTCACCATGAAGTGTGGCGAGTCTGTTTTGGAGGAGATCTACAGCTTCAAGGACAAAGGGGGCCGCGATCTCGCCCTGCGGCCAGAGCTGACAGCGCCGGTGATGCGCATGTACGTCTCCGATCTGCAGAACTCTCCCAAACCGCAGAGGCTCTACTACTTCGGCAATTGCTTCCGCTATGAGCGGCCTCAGAAGGGGCGCTTCCGGGAGTTTTGGCAGCTGGGGGCGGAGCTTATCGGAGGGAGAAATCCGGACTCCGAGGCGGAGATCATCGCCCTGGCCGACCGGATGCTTAAGAATGTCGGGGTGAAAGGAGAGATCCACGTCGGTTACCTCGGGTTGGTCAGATCTATTTTGAGTAAGATCGGAGAGGAGCACAGGCATGCGATCATGAGGATGATCGACAAGAAAGAGTGTGATGCTCTGAAGGAGTGTCTTGAGGATATCGGAGCCAGCCACCTGGGCCTCCAAGAGCTGATAGATCTCAAGGGCAAAGGGGCCCTGGACAAAGCATTGGAGATCTCTAGAGACCTTGGCCCGATAGAAGCCTCTCAGGCTTCGTTGATCAGGGGCGCAGCAGTGCTGCCCGCATCAGGGCGGGCGTCTGCCCGCACCGGCCGCGCAGTAGGCGCAGAGCTGAAACTGGATGAGTTTCGGGAGACTGTGGAGCTGCTGGATGCTTATGGCGTGGAATTCATCATCGACTTCGAAATTGTTCGCGGCCTGGAGTACTATTCCGGCACAGTTTTCGAGGTTTACGCTGAGGGTTTGGGCGCGCAAAAGCAGGTCTGCGGTGGTGGAACCTATGAGCTGGCCAGCCTCTTCGGCGGCAAGGAGACATCTTCCACAGGCTTCGGCCTGGGATTCGATAGGATAATGGAGATCGTGCAGATCGAGGAAAAGCAAAAGTCTCCCGTCTTTCTGGCCTACACGCCCGACGTCAAGGTCGAGGCGGTGAAGATAGCAACCACATTGCGCCAGAAGGTGCCGGTCGTCCTGGACGTCATGGGCCGTGGACTGGGAGCGCAGCTTAAGGCTGCGGCCAGCGCCGGTGCACAGTTCGCAATAATTGTAGGCAGAAACGAGCTGGATTCAGGGAAGCTCACCTTGCGCGACATGTCGAGCGGCCAGCAGGAGAGCCTGACTCTTGAGGAAATCGAGGATAAGCTTAAAGGACGATTCTAGTGTCTTCTGAACCGTGCGAGTTCTCTTCGCGAAGATCTTCCAAATCTCGATGGATCTCTAGGCAGAGGTGGCGGATACGATTATCAGCATGAGAAAGGCCAGTGTTACCATGCAGAGGAGGATCAGATCTATGTATTTATTTTTCAGAGTGCTGTCCAGAAACCCCTTCATTGCCCATTGATCCTCATATTCTTCCATGGACACACCAACATGATTTTTCGTTAAGCTTATTACGCGCTCCTAACTTAAGTAATTTTTCCTTGAAGAGTCTTATCAGAAGCATTAAGGTTTACATGAAGCTTGAATAACTGTCTGCAAATTCCCTAAATCATATTATCAAAACGGATATTTTTCGTATCTATCTCCTCATAACATTTAAAGAATTGTTCAGCATTTTAAAAATAAAGTGAGCGGTAAAATGGTCAGCGTGGATGATATCCATCCCCAGATAAGATGGGAGATAGCAGCCAATCTGCGACTAGATATGTCGATAGCCTTATGATGCACTCTTCCGAAAGGCCTTTGGCGATGGAATAGACGAGCTGGAAGAGAGGATAATGGCCGAGGGTGGACAGAGGTCAAAACGATGCCTAAATGTGCACGTTCTGGAAAATTAACAACAGATTCAAAAATTAAAATTTAGCCTAAAGCAGCCCCATATTCTCCAGCTGCTGGCGCACGATGCGCACGCCTTCCTCGCACTCTTCAGGAGACTTGCCGCCCGTTACGACCAGCTTGCCGGAGCTGAATATCAATACTACTACCTTTGGTTGCTTGATCCTGTAGACCAGTCCGGGAAACTGCTCCGGCTCGTACTCGATGTTCTCCAGGCCCAGGCCGAGGGCAATAGCGTTCAAATTCAAATCGGTCTTCAGATCTGCGGAAGCCACAATGTTCTGAACGTGAATCTCGGGCTCTAGGTCGATGTTCTCGAAGCCGATGGACTTGAGTGTCTTGGCCATGTTGGTGATGACCGTGCGAACGTCCTCAACGTTTTTGGCTCCGGTGCATACCATCTTTCCCGAGGTGAAGATCAGAAAAGCAGCTCTAGGGGCCTTGACCCTGTAGACGAGGCCGGGGAACTTCTCCTTATTGTACTCCGCGCCCTCCAGCTCAGCCTCGATCTTGTGCAGATCGAACTCATCTGCCAGCTTGGTGGATGCTACCACATTCTCTATATTTATTGTGGACTCCATACGCAGGTATCTCCGGAATATCTTTATAAACTGGGAGTATATATACGTGAGTATTTAAGATTTATAAATTGCTTATAAGCGGCTTATAAATGATTTATAAATCCATGAAAAACGCTCACGCCCGCGAAGAGCTATTTTGGGAAATAAAATTCCTAAAAATTTTTAAAGCCGCCGATGGGATTCGAACCCATGAACTGCTGATCTTTCGGCTCTCCTTACGAATCAGCCGCTTTAACCGGGCTAAGCCACGGCGGCCCCGATAATTGCCTCTTAGCTCATATCCAGTGCGAATTTAAGATTTGCGATCCAGACACGATACCGGCTCCGTCTCTAACTTCTGCTTATCGATCTCCTCCGCTAGCTGAGGCAGGAATATTCCTATATCCGTTACAAGCCCGATGGCCTGAGCCGATCCACGGTCCATGAGCTTGGTCACTGTTGCGGGATTGATGTCCACGCAGATGGTTTTGACAAAGGATGGCAGCAGATTTCCTACGGCAATGGAGTGCAGCATGGTTCCTAGCATTATGGCCATGTCCACGCCGCGCAGCGCCTGGTCCATGGCATCCTTGGCTTTCGACGTGTCCGTAATCACCTCGGGCAGTGGCCCGTCATCGCGAATGGAGCCCGCCAGGATGAATGTGATTCCTTTCTTTTCGGCCTCGTACATGATCCCGCCCTGCAGCTTGCCTTCTGCTATGGCATTGCGGATGGAGCCGCTGGCCATGATCTCGCTGATGGCATAGAGATGGTTTCTATGGCCGCCGGAGATGGCATTGCCCGCACAGTTCATGCCCAGGCTGGTGCCGAAGAGCTGTCGCTCGATGTCGTGCACCGCCACGGCATTTCCTGCCAGTAACACATCCACGTATCCCTCTCGAATGAGCTTGGCCAGGGATGGCGCAGCCCCGGTATGAACCACTGCAGGCCCGCAGACGACGGCGATTTTTCCCCCAGCGCTTTTGGTCCTGGTTATCTCACGGGCTAATTGGCGGACAATCTCTCCGCTGGGCCGCTCTGAAGATACCTCGTTGGACATGAACCCGAAGAAGGTCTTCACTCTGGGCCGCTCAGGCGGGACGACCTTCACGCCAGAGGTTCCAATCACCACTCTATCCCCTTTCTTGATATGTCCTATGGGCGTGCATATCGCCTGGCCATCTTCGAGGACGATGAGACAATCCATGTGGTTGTGCAACACCTCCACCCAGGAGCCAAGGTAGCGCACATAGGTAGGATGATTGGTGGTGGAATAAAATCCCCTGGGCACTACCATGTCGCTTGGGGCAACTCCCGTTCGGACATCGTCCATCTCCACCAGTCGGGCTCCCAAAGCATGCAGCTCCAGCAGTATCCTGTCCAGATGAGTGGCATCCTCGCCAGTGACTGTGATTTGCACATAGCTGGTGTCGTTCTTCTTCTGGCCTATCCGGAAGTTTTTGATCTCGAACTCGCCTCCCATGTCCATGATCTTGTCCAGGACTCTGGTCAGCATCTGCGAGTCAATGAGATGTCCTTCCATCTCGATATCAGCTATCTCGCTCATAAGCCGGTTTTCACCACATCTCACCTTCCAGGAGCGCCTGGGTTTTATCGTTTGTGCTCATGATAAGCTTGGTGATTCTGATCAAATAGCCGTCGTCATCGGGTTCCGGTTGGTCGAAGATGGCCCGAATTCCACTTCTGCGGAGATGGTATTCGAACTCTTTAGCCGTCTGTAGGCTTTTCACTCGGATCTGAACTTTCTGTACGATATTTTCTCCGCTGCTTTTCCGTTGGATGGTGTCCGCTAAAGGCAGAAGAATGTTCTCTCCCAAACGCAGAGCTCTGGCTTTGCGCTCTTCTTCGGACTCATTCCACTCCACCGACTGGAAGCCTTCTCGAACCACCCTTGACACAAAAAAGTCCAGGGCGTAGTCATTGTAGTACCGGAAGGCAACCGCTAGGTCACCGCAATTGGTCTCTGAGCTGGTGTACTTCAGCGGTGGCGCCTCATTCTCCGGATCTTTCATAACCACACCCTCTCGCCCCTGGCGTCCGAGCTTTTTTACGATGCGCTTGATCCTCTCCGGAGCGTTCTTCTTCCTAAACTCCCCCAGTAAGGCCGCAGCCTTCAGGTTGTAATTTCTGGCGAACTCGTGGGTCTTGTGCACTCCCGAGGTGCTCTTGCAGTTCTTCCGAGAGATGTCGAATAAATAGAAGTCAATGGTCTCTGTGGGATAGATCTCCTTGGGGACGTATGGGTTTTCCGGCCCCACCATCTCTCCGCAAAGGACAATTCCCGGATTCTCTTCGAAGATCTCCTCCGCCAGGAGCCGACGTGCCACCTCCGTCGAGTAAGGGCAGATGAACCCGCCTCGTGTCAAGGCCACCATCTCACCGCCAATGGACGCCACGCGCACGTTGTGGCCGTTCATCTTCTCCTCTACAACAACAACGCTGGAAAAATGTCTATTTATCGCTGGAGCGAGCACCAGGGGGCGACGAATCTTTGGATAGCCGAAGACAATCTCGCCGTTTTCGAATACGACTGTCCCTGCCTCGATTCCCGAGGTTGTTTTCTCAAACCTCAGGAGGCGAGGCTCGGGCCAGCTCGATCTCTTGACAACGGTCCCCTGCAGGCGTTCCAGCCTTTCTTTGGTTATTCCCAGTTTTTCTGCAACCTTCTCCAAATTCATCTGGTCCTCACCAGATAATCAAGGAGAGACCTCCTGGTGATCATCCCTACCACCTCTTCCTTGCGGTTGAGGACGGGCACGCCGCCTCTGTTCTCGCTGAGGATGATCCTTTTTACCTCTTCCAGAGGCGTATCAATGTAGACGTACTTCACGTCGTGGGTCATCACGTCTGAAACCAGGAGGTTGTAGATGCGGGCATATTGCTTGCTGGCGGTATCATTCAGATCTCTGAAGGCGCGTAGGGATTTGGCCACATCCCGCTCGGTTATTATGCCGACCAGTCGGCCCGCCTCCACCACGGGCAGCCGGCCCACATCTCTATCCAGCATCATTCTTCTGGCATGAACCAGCCGGTCGTTGGGGTTTGCGGTCAGGGGAAATCTCATGGCGTCGCTGGCCTGGCCGCTCAGGTTCATGGCCGCCAGAATGTCCCTCGGCCGGACCCAGCCCAGGATTTTATCGCTATCTACTGCCACAAGCACTGAGGTCTTCTGCAGGAGAACCATGGCGTCGTCAACGCTCATATCCGGTAGGACCCTGATTACGGCGTCCATGGTGGCAGCCGCCACATGCAGAGAGGAGGCAGGCATTCCCAAGCTCTTTCTGGTGCCCAGGACCCGCGCGATCTGTCTGGTTGTTATTATGCCGCCCATCTTATCCTTGTTGGTTACCAGAAGCCTACGCATGCCGTTTTTCTCCATCAGATCCAGCGCGTGGCCGATCCTCTCGGATTTGTCGATGGTAACGGGCTCGGTCATGATATCCTTTACCTGCATCACTTCCACCTCCCGATCTCGGCGATGATTTCATCGGCGGAGAAGTAACCCACCACGTCATCCTTCTCTATGACGGGCATGCCGATGATGCCCTTTTCAGCAAGCATCTTTGCGGTCTCTACCGCTTTTGCTTCTGCACTTATGGTGATGATGGGTGAGGTCATGATGTCCTCGGCCACAAAGGGCATCTGCCTCACATACCTGTACTGCTTCC
>CAZPUO010000150.1:0-6940 GCA_964589745.1 uncultured Methanotrichaceae archaeon | reverse complement strand
GCCTCGCAGATGTACATCAGGCTCAAGCATTCGGCCTGCGATCGGGTGGGCATCAGGTCCGAAAACGTAGTGCTTCCCGAAGACACAACCGAAGAGCAGCTCATCGACAAGATCAAAGAGCTGAACTTGCGCCGGGATGTTCACGGCATTCTCTTGCAGCTGCCGCTGCCGAAAAACCAAAGCCCGCAGAAAGCCATGATGGCAATCGCCCCGGAGAAGGACGTGGACGGGTTCCACCCGGTGAACATGGGCGCTCTTCTCTTAGGCGCGGAGCGCATGGTGCCCTGCACCCCAAAGGGCATCATCTACGCGCTGGAGCGTTTGGGCAAAAGGCTGGAGGGCGCGGAGGCCGTGATCGTGGGCCACAGCAATGTGGTGGGAAAGCCGCTAGCGGCGATGATGCTCAATCGCAATGCTACAGTGCAGGTCTGCCACGTCTTCACTAAGGATCTGGCGAAGCACACCCGTGACGCGGAAATATTAGTAGTAGCCGCCGGCGTTCCCGCTCTCATCAAGAAGGAGATGGTCAGGCCGGGAGCCTGCATCTTCGACGTGGGCATCAACCGCGTGGGGGATAAGACCGTGGGCGACGTGGACTTTGATGCCGTTAAAAACATAGCGGCAGCCATAACTCCGGTTCCGGGCGGGGTTGGGCCCCTGACTGTGGCCATGCTGCTCAAGCAGACGATGCAGGCGGCGGAGATCCAGATCGATTGATTGCAGAAGGCCAAAAAAATCAAGCTGCCAAGAGCAAAAAGATGCAAAGGAAAGGAGGCATGGGAGGCTGTCGCTGGTCATTGCCCTGGCAGGAAGCCGGGAAGCCGTAGTGGGAGGCGACCGGCGGTCCATAGCCTTCTTGGGAAGCTGCCCGACGCTGGAAGAGGAGCTTTACTCCGGCCAGATCAGGAACGATCAGGAGCTTATAGCCAGGGCCAAACAGCTGGGAGCTTCTTGCCAGGTTTCAGACGGAAGAGAGAAAGTCTGGAGAAGCAAAGATGTGCTGGTGGGGGAGGTCACGGAGATCTCCGCCCATTTTGAACGGCGGCGGAGGATCTATCTGGCCCCTGGAGCCCATCTGATAGTGGATGTCACCGGTGGCGAGGCGAGGATAACGGGTCAGGGAAAGGCAGGCTGCATAGTTTTAGGAAACCGATTCACTCAGAAGCTGGCTAGCGAAGAGGTCGGCAGGGCCAAAGGAAGAGTGAATGAGCAATTGATCAAAGACATTCTGGCCAAGGCCGGGGAAAAGACAGCATCGGTGAGCTGGGAGTACACGGTTCTGAGATGCATTGTCATGAAGCCCGACTCTGAGGCAGCTCTTTTGAGCGTGCTGAAAGAGGACTGCGAAAAGAGCGGTTGGAGGCTATGCGGTCTGCAGTGATCCTGGCCGGGGGAAGCAGCAGTCGCCTGGGAGCTGAGAAGTCGCTTCTGGAGTTTGAAGGAAGGCCGCTCCTCTGCCAAACGGTGGAGAAGCTGCTGCGTGTGACGAACGAGGTAATAATAGTAGCAAGAAACGAGGATCATGCCCGATGCCTGAAAGAGCTGGTTTCTGAGGCCATCTTCACCTGGGACAGCGTTTCGGGCTTTGGGCCGGTGGCGGGCTTGGATGCAGGCATGAGGTGCGCGAAGGGCAGCCTGGCTTTTGCCACAGGATGCGATCTTCCCTTTCTCAATCTGGAGGTCATCGACCGGCTCTTCGACCTGGCGGATGCAAAAGAGGGCTACGAGGCGGCAGTTCCGGTGCAGCCCAATGGATTTCTGGAGCCGCTTCATGCGGTTTATGATCGAGAGAAGATGCTTTCCGCCTGCCGGAGGGCACTAGAAAAAGGCGAGCGCAGGATTCATGTTCCTCTGCAGGAGCTGTGCGTCCACCGCATCCCGGTGCAGTCGCTGCGGCTTCTGGACCCTGAGCTTTTGACCCTCTTTAATCTCAACACGCCCGAAGATCTGAAAGATGCGAAGCTGATCTGGGCTTCAGATCAGGCCATGGGTCAGAGATAGTGCTTCAGGACATGATAGATCACGTAAACCGTGACCACGAAGAGTGCCAGCCGCCAAAGCAGCCAGAAGGAGTTCCAGAGAACCAGGGCTACCAAGATGGCCAGGAGTATCAGAACCAGATTCTTCTCGCGGCTTAGGGCGAGGTTCGGCATGCTAAATAGACGCCGATGCATACTCACTCCATCGGCTTCGACGATATTAATTTTTCCCTGCCAATTCATGCTCAGTTTCCGAAACCATTCCTTCCAGAACCAAAAGCATTATACCTCCCCATTCCTCTTCAGGGGTGGTGACATTCCTTTGGACAGACTTCCGCTGGTGATCAGGAACACAGAAGAGATAGTTACGCTCGATGAACTCAAAGGCTTGCTGGAAAGGCCAAGGCCGAGAGCCTACGTCGGCTACGAGACCAGTGGAAAGGTCCATTTGGGGCACATGCTTACCGCAAATAAGCTCCTGGATCTGCAGAAGTCCGGATTTGACGTGGTGGTACTGCTGGCGGACTTGCACGCCTTCCTCAATGAGAAGGGCACTCTGGAAGAGGTGCGAGCGATCGCAGACTACAACCGCGACTGCTTCATGGCCCTGGGCCTCGATCCAGAGAGGACGGAGTTCGTTTACGGCACAGATTATCAGCTCAAGCCGGATTACATGCTCAAGATCCTGCAGATGGCCCGCAACACCACGCTCAACCGCGCCCGCCGCAGCATGGACGAGGTCAGTCGAAGCGCGGAAAACCCCATGGTCTCGCAGATGATCTACCCCCTGATGCAGGCCGTGGATATCGCCGACCTGCACATCGACCTGGCCGTGGGCGGCATCGACCAGAGAAAGATTCACATGCTGGCCCGCGAGGAGCTGCCGCGCCTGGGCCTGCCTGCGCCCGTGTGCATGCACACGCCCCTGATCCCCGGCCTGAACGGGGAGAAGATGTCGTCCTCCAAGGGCAACAACATCGCCGTGGACGAGCCAGCCGAGGAGATCGAAAAGAAGATCAAGAATGCTTTCTGTCCGGCCAAAGTTGTCGAAAACAATCCTATTCTGGCGATATGCAAGTATCACATCTTCCCCAGGGTGGAGGGCGGGATGACGGTGAAGCGGCCAGCGAAGTTCGGCGGGGATGTGCAGTACGAGAACTACGAGAAGCTGGAGGCGGACTTCGTATCAGGGACGATGCATCCGATGGACCTCAAGAAGGCCTGCGCGGAGTACATGATCGAGATACTGAGGCCGGTGAGGGAGAAGATGGGGTAACAATCCGGCTATCTTCAATCAGTTTTATTATAGAGAAAAACTAAGCGCTAACTGGATGAAATCCAAGTTCACTAGAACTGGAGCACGTAGAGCTGGAGATTACTATCAGGACATAATTGCCCTTGATGAATTAGTTGAGATGCTGAAGCATCCAAAAAGATACAAGTGGATTCGAGTCGAAGCTGATGACGCTGGTTCCTTGGATGACATTGTTGCCCTTAAAAGCAATGATCAGATATTGGCAAAGCAAGTGAAATTCTCAACAGATCCGGATCGTGAGGATGATCCTTGGACTTTTGAGAAACTACTTGAAAAGAAATCAGGAAAAGATGGAAAGCCAGCAAAATCGCTTCTAGAAAAATGGGGATCATCTTTTGAAGATCTAAAAAAATTAGGATCAAGTTATGAAGTCTCTGTAGTTAGCAATAGAAAGGCATCGGATGAACTAAAAGCTGTTCTTTCGTCGGATGGATTGATCGATATCGACAAAATAAGAGACCTCGGTATTCGAAGAGAGATCGTTAACCAGATTGGCGATGAGTCAAAAGCACGCGAATTTTTCCTGCAATTTCACTTTGATTTGGATCAGCAAGGGCTTGAAGAGAAAGAAGAGTCTGTGTTAAGGAAATTCCACTCTTTAGGGGGAACAGATGAAGGATGGTTGAATCTAAAAGATCAGATCCGATACTGGATCCGAAATAGAAATGAACCAAGTCCTGATGGCAAAATAGCATTGACTAATGTGAGGCACGCGGCACTTTGGTATCAACTGCAGTCAATGCCTCAACGATTCGACATCCCGAAAGACTATGTTATACCGTCCGAAGACTTTCATCAAGCAATTTTGGAGGAACTCTCCGGATTGGAGAAAGGATGTATAGTACTCAATGCCAGTCCAGGTGTTGGCAAAAGCACATACCTCAGTTACTTTTTCGATCATTTGGAAAAGGAAAAACATCCAGTGATTCGGCATCATTATTTTCTATCATTTTCGGATAGAACTATTGAGCGTCTTAATCATCTAGAAATTGCAGTATCTCTGATGAGTGATTTAGAAAGAAAGTATTCAATGGCTTTAGGTGATTTGGAAACGGAAAATCCCAATCCTCGTGATTTAAGTAAATGGATAGAAAATTGTGGAAGATTTTTTTCTGAAGAGGGTAAATCTCTTGTCATCATTATAGACGGCCTTGACCATGTATGGCGAGAAAAAGGATCGAAGGAAGAACTTGATAAGCTATTTGAACATCTATTACCAGCTCCTGAAGGAATAATAGTTATTGTGGGAACCCAACCTATAGATGACGCTCAATTGCCATCTCGCCTTTTGATTTCTGCACCGAGAAAACATTGGAAGAAATTACCACTTTTGGACAAATCTGCAATAAAGCAATGGTTACTCTTTCATAAAACTGAATTTAACAATTTCGATAAGCAAAATTTTCTGGATTTCGAATTAGACCGACTTACTGAAGCATTTTTCAAAAAAAGCCAGGGACATCCATTGCATTTACGTTACACACTTAAGGCTCTACAAGATCAAGAGATCCCGGTAACCGTAGATAATGTCGAAAAAATGCCAAGCATATTGCATGAAGATATAAATGAATATTATAATAATCTTTGGAGAGGTTTACCCGAGTCAGGAAAAATCATTTTATATTTATTTGCATCATGTGATTTTAATTGGCTAAAAGATTGGATATCTGATTGTCTTGAACCAAATGGCTACAGCCCAATTGATATTGCTGAAGGATTCAAACAAATAGCTCATTTGACTATTGAGAACCCGCTTGGTATACAACCATTTCATAATAGTATTCTAGTATTTATAGAAAATCAGGAAGATTATGAAGCCTATTCGTATAGAATGAAAAGATATGCCATAGATTGGTTACAAAAAAAAGCGCCATATTATTGGAAATGGGCATACGAATGGAGATTGCTATCTGATTTGGGCGATTATCGGCCTATAATTAATGGACCTTCTAGGGATTGGGTAATCGACGCAATGAGTAAAGGATTTCCATCAAAAGACGTTTCAGGCATACTAGGAGAGAGTTGCTGGCATGCTTTAAAAAATGCTGATCTGCCAAGAGGGATTGAGATTGGCCTATTGCATGATTATTCAGAGGCAGCATATGACAATTTGGAAACTCTAGAGAAAATGTTATATTCCCAGTTATTTATCGGTGAAGATCCATTTCTTAGTCACAGATTGAAAAAGGATATATCAAACTTATCAGGAAGAGAGCTTTTCCTATTAGCAGAAAGCGAATATAAAAATGATTATAAAATCACTGCTGCCAAATGTTTTAGTGAATTAATTAGAAGATTAAACACATACGAATCAAAAAGTGAACAATATAATTACAATCCTTGGGAGGCTATCGTCTCTCCTTTTTTAGAAGTTTCGGTAATGGTGGATGATGTCCATGTGCGAGATATTATCAATTTTGCATTGATAAATAGAAAGAACAACCGATCTGATTATATTCTGAGTAAATTTTGTTATTCAAGTTATGTTTATAAAAAAATGAATTTCTTCTATGAGCTATTATCTGTAATAGTCGATCTAAATGCGAAGGAACGTTCTGAGGTTTTCAGACATATGATTCTTTTAGCTTTTGATGAGAATATCGATTTAGACACGAATTTTATTCACAAATACTGCTCTTTCGATCCTTTCTTAGCGATTTATGCTCATTTCAAGAAGGTGGATTGCTTCAGAATGAGTAACATACAAGTCCCTTCATACGATTTCTTGAATCTTAATAGCTATCAGCAGATTAATCAACTAGGATATATTGAAGATTCTATATATGATATATTTTTTTATCTATTAGCAAATTATCTTTGGAACTGTCCCATAAATAATGAAATTTGGACAAAGGGATTGGAAGCAAACCAAGCATATCCTTACAAATTGATGCGGAAGTTAAATGTAATTGCAAAAAATTTGGCTGACATGTTCATATCGGATAGATCTCCTAGTTTTGGATGGTTTTACAATCAGATTGGCGACATGCGAAAAATAACATTTCGCGAAGATAGAGATTATTATCAATATGCAATAGCTGCTGAACGAGCTATTGATAGAATCTCAGTCGACATTTTTGTATTGTCATCTTTTCGAAATAGGTTCTTACTGATTCTAAAAAGCGATTTGGAGGCAGCATTTAAATCTGAACTTTTCGATATATGGAGATGGCTCGATAATTACGTTTCCAAAAAGCGTCAATGGATCGAAGAAGAGACTGTTGAATGGCTGATTCATGAGCAAAAGTCACGATTAGATAATTCCGTAACAGGATTTCCTGAAAGGGCATCGTATTACAGCACTTTAGCGTCGCTTGCTACGACACATAATCTAAAAACAGAGGCAAGAGAATTGATCAACTGCGCCGCGACAAATTTAATTTCATACGGGTGGCACAAGGACATTTTACTCCACTATTTGCTTGAATCTATCGAGAAATGCAACGACGCCGGAATTGGAGATGTAAGGCAATGGGCAATTGATCTATCACCCATAATAGCCAAAGTTAGGGATTTCACTGATGGAGACGAAACTCGTCATTTGACAAGACTTCTTGCAGATTTGTTAGCAAAAGTGGATCCATATCTTGCGATTATAGTTAGGAACCTAACTTTTTATACCAAACATCTCCCCCAAGAAAACGTT
>CAZPUO010000149.1:0-7091 GCA_964589745.1 uncultured Methanotrichaceae archaeon | reverse complement strand
TACTTACATCCGACACCTTTTGGATGAGCTTCTCCCTCTGCATGCGGTAGCTGATCAGGCTCTCGGTGGTCACCATCTTCAAGCCGTGCTCTTCTGCAAACCGCTCCAGCTCAGGCAACCTAGCCATGGTGCCATCCTCGGCCATGATCTCACAGATCACCCCGGCCGGATAGAGGCCTGCCAGGCTGGTAAGATCTACACAGGCTTCGGTATGGCCGGTTCGACGCAACACTCCGCCCTCCTTAGCCTGCAATGGAAAGAGATGACCGGGTATCGCCAGGTCGTTTCTGGTCGTTCCAGGATTGATGAGCGTATGCACCGTTGTAGCTCGATCAAAGGCGGAGATGCCAGTGGTGGTGTCATGGCGCGCATCCACGGAAACTGTGAAAGCGGTGCCCATAGACTCCGTGTTCTGGCTGGTCATGAGATGAAGATCGAGCTCGCGGAGCCTTGAGGCCGTCATTGGCATACAGATCAGGCCGCGGCCATAGCGGGCCAAGAAGTTGATGCTTTCAGGCGTCACCTTTTCCGCAGCCATCATCAGGTCCCCCTCGTTCTCCCGGTTCTCGTCATCAAGTATGATTACAAACCTGCCTTTTCGGACCTCTTCAATGGCCTCGGGCACACTGCAGAATGGCATAAAAGAGAGGCTCTTCATTTTATACTTAAAGATATCTTTGGAGGGCTTTGTCAAGTCTTCGGCATCTGAGCCCTGCTCGAATTGCCTGTCAAAAGTCGTTAGCCGAACTATTTACGGATGAGACGGCGTATATATTTCAAACAATCCTTGATATATTATGATTTTTATCAATCATAGCGTCTTGACCCCCCTATTTGGGCTGAGGCAAACTACAGAAGATTTGACAGAAACCTGCATGCACATGCCTTCACCATTCTTCCTAAGCTCAACCATGCCCGATGGGCGATATGCCCAGGGCTGGGAAGAGCGCTATCAACGCCGTTGCGCCACCTCCTATGGCTATAGCCAGGAGCAATAGTCCAAAGATGCGGGTTAGAATGTTCATGCCGGTTATGCCGAGGAGTTTCTGTATCCGGGGAGAGGCAAGAAGCACTAGAGCTGTGGCAACACTGACCATGGCTATGACCACGGCCCCATAGATCATATCTTCAAAGCTAGAAACCCGTACCGCATAACCTATCACCAGGCTTATGGCCCCAGCTCCAGCGAGGATGGGAAAGGCCAGTGGAACTATAGCCACGGATTCCTTTTGCTCGGCCTCCCGATCCTCCGCCTGAGTATGCTGTATCTGGCTCATCTTGGCATTCAGCATGGACCAGGCCATAGAGGCGATCACGATCATGCCCGCAAGGCTGAAAGCATAGAGGTTGATCCCAAATAATTTAAGGATATCATCTCCGGCAAAGAGCGCCACCAGCAGGGTGATCATCATAGCAGTTGAGGCTGCCAGGGCAATGCGCTTCTGTTCCTGGGGCGTCTGGCCGCTGGTTAAAGCCAGAAATATGGGTATAGTACCTATGGGATCGATGATGGTAAACAGCGCAATGAACATTACGCTAAGGCTTATGTCCATGCTATCCCTCCTAGAGATATTGATGATCTCCAAGAGCCTGGAATCCTTCGAGCCATTTAAACCAGGCTGATCAGCCAGATTATTGATTTTAAGTATTCACATCCTATGAGTCACATATCGCTATCAATCGCCTCTAGGTCAAACTTCTGACAAGCCAGAGAACCATTAAGGTTGCAGATCGATATCCTGAGGTTACCCACAGGAAACGGCAAGGAGCCGATTTTCTTTGCTCATGCCGTCGAGTTCAATCTCCTCACCAGTGGATGAGTGGCACATCTCACAGAGCCGCCATCCTCATTGTGGTTGTCAAAGGCGATGCGATGAACAGTTATGCCCTCTGCTTCCAGGGCCTTCTGGACTCGCCGCCCGTCGTAGTGCTCGTTGTAGCTCAGTATATAGTGGTCTGGATCTATAGGCAAGCCGTTTGTAGCCAGGCGCTGGGCCTCATCCTTGGAGACCTCAATGAGCTTCCAGCCATCGAAGTACGATGGTATTCCCTCAGCGAAGGCATCAGGGCAAATCACAGCTAGGCCCGGCCTCACGACCGATAAGGCCACGTCCAGATGAAGGAATTCGTCCTTGATGGGCACCCTTTCCACATCATAGCCCTGGGGCTCAAGGATGGATTTGAGCCAGATAAATCCACGCTCGCTGGATCCCACCATGGGATTCAGGGAGGTTCCTACCAAGATCTTCTTTCCGAGAACGTGGATATCGCCGCCTTCAAGAACAGGAAATCCATTCTTGCTGTAGCTACCATTCTCAAACATCTGGCTGAAGTCAAGCCTAGGCATGGCGAACCATCGGGCATTGGAGCCAAATACTCTTTCGATGAAGAGCTTGCGGTAGGCAAGAAGCTCGCCGTTGCGGAACAGGGAACCTGGAGTGAGTTCAATTACGTTATCCCCCACTACCAATATGGGATCTCTGGAGTACTGGAAAGAGACTCCCCAGTTTTTCAGGGCCTCCTCACCCAGGTTCAGGACCAGGCGCTCTCTCGTCAGGACTTCAATGCGCCAGACCTTGACGCCATACTCCTGAAAGATGGATATAAGCTCCTGGTTCTCCTTCTCTGTGGCCTCGTATTTGCCTATCTCCATGGAGGATTTGCCCGACCGCTCCAGGATCTTCTTCTGTTCGCTCTCGGGAAAGATCTTGAGGCCCTCCTTCTTCCAGTCTGGCGGCTCTGGCTCAATCTCAGGATAGATATTCAGAGGCACTCCCACTATAACCTCTCTTAAGTTGCCGTACTCGTAGTCCACGTAGATATCGGGTTTGTCGGCCATGACTATAGCCTCCTTCAGGAGTTGGTAAATGTTAGGTCTCGAATTTAAATACTTCGCTGGGTCAATCAGTCATTAGCTCAACACTGGTAGATTATCTACCTCGGCATTATCAAAATGAGTTTTGTCGATTTGATATCCACGGAAATATCCCAGAGGTTCATTGCGGCCTGGGTCCCACTACTATCCATGTATTTCCATCAATCCGCAAGCATATAGATAGTATTTCGCAACGAATGTTAAAGAAAAAGCTTATATTGTTATCTATCCTACCCTCGAGCATGGAGCCCCTAAGCGAGAAAGCCCACAAACAACGCTGGATTGCACTGGCTTTCATATGCCTGTCGCTGCTGGTTATAAGCTTCAACGACACAGTCATAAACGTAGCCCTTCCATCGATAGCTAGAGATATGCATGCTAGTGCTAGCGATCTGGAGTGGGTGGTAGATGCATATATCCTCGTATTTGCTGCCCTGCTGCTGCCAATGGGCTCTGCTGGAGATCGCTATGGACGCAAGCTTTTTTTATTAATTGGGCTTGCTTTGTTAGGTATAACATCGGCCTTGGCCAGCTACAGCGGATCGATTGAAGTCCTCATAGTTATGAGGGGCATAATGGGAATAGCGAGCGCAATTATAATGCCTTCCACGCTCTCAATACTTTCTGCCACATTTACAGATAAGAAAGAGCGCTCTCAGGCGATAGCCATCTGGGCTGCAACCTTTGGCCTGGGATCTGCAGGAACCGTGCTAGGGGGCTGGCTTCTGGAGCGTTTTTCATCGAGCTCCGTATTCTTTATAAATGTGCCTCTGACCATCATCGCTATCATAGGCGGCTACTTTTTCATATCCAACTCCAAGGATGAGCGTGCTCCATCAATAGATCTGCCGGGGGTCGTGCTATCCATAATAGGCCTAGTCGCCCTTACCTTTGGGATCATCCACGCAGGGGAGATAGGATGGAATGATCCAAGCATCATAAAGAGCCTTGGTATGGCAATCGTCTTCCTGGCAGCCCTTTGCTACTGGGAGAGCAAGACTAAGAACCCAATGCTGCCTTTGTACCTCTTCAAGAACAGGTCGTTCTCTTTATCCACCATGGCCCTTGCCATGGACTTGTTCACTTTATCCGGGATTGGCTTCTTCCTCCCCCAGTTTACCCAGACGGTCCTGGGCTACAGCGCCCTGCAGTCAGGCATAGCTTTACTTCCGCTCTCAGCCATCATTGTGATATTCTCAACCTCGTCTGCTAAGCTAGCAGGGCGGTGGGGGGTCAAGAAGGTCGTTGCTTGTGCTATCATGTCTTCTACAATTGGCCTCTTGTTCATGATTGCGACATTTGGCCTGGACACATCATATCCAGCGCTTCTGATAGCTATGATCTTCATGGGCATAGGAACCGGGACTCTCACAGCACCTGCCACAGACTCGGCTATGAGCACAGTTCCAATCTCCAAGGCGGGCGTCGGATCTGCCACGAACAATGCGACGATACAACTAGGAGGCGCCCTGGGTGTTGCGGTCCTGGGCACAATAATGAACGGTATATTCATCTCCGAGCTAGATAGATCAACAGTTCTAAATCTCCTGCCTGTGGATGTCTACAACACCATAAAAAGCGGCATCATTGGGGCACATCAGTTTGCGGCCTACATATTCCATCCTCAAGTCCAGTCGCAATTCATAGTCTATGTGGATCAGGCATTTGTATCTGGCATGAAGGGCGCAATGCTTGTGGATGCTGTGTTGATGTTCTTGACTGCCATAACTGTTTACCGACTCCTGCCGGATATGAGCCAGAGGACAAAAGATAAAAGTGAAGAATCCATTTCACAGCGAGGTATTAGCCCTATCGCAGTAACAGGAGTTGGGCATCTGCACGCCCAAGAAGTGAGCTTGTTCCATGGAAATTCCATCCTCGGATCATCAGCAGAGGCTCCGCGAAAGTTAGGAAAAATGCTTGTTACGGCAACCTGTAGATTGTGCCCTCCTTCATGACGAAGTCCACCTTTGCAGTGACGTTGATATCCCGAAAGGGATCTCCCGGCATGGCTATGATATCAGCGGTCTTGCCCACGACCAGGGTGCCCAGATCAGGCCTCCTCAGGAGCTCGGCTGCCATGCTGGTAGCAGCCTTTAGGGTGCGAAGCGTGGAGATGCCGTTCTTTACCATGATGGGGAACTCCTTCCATACCTGATCGAAGGATAAGCTCCCTACATCGGTTCCAAAGGCGATCTTCACATTACTATTAGCAAGGTTCTTTGCGGATGCCTGAATGGTCGGTGCGTACTTCACAGTCTTTATGTAATAAGAATCGGCCTGGTGTTCCCAATAGGCGCTGTTGTTGATGTTGTCAATGGGGTCCTCTAAAGCGAGTTGGGTAGGAACCATGAAGGTTCCATTCTTCTCCATCATCTTCAGCGTCTCGGGAGAGGCCATGTTTCCATGTTCGATGGCGTCCACTCCTGCGATAACAGCTCTCCTAATTCCTTCATCGCCATAGGCGTGGACTGCGACGGGTTTTCCCAGGTCGTGAGCAGTCTTCACGAGGATGTTCATCTCCTCCTGGGTATAGGTGGGCCACGTCGGATCATCGTTAAGCGACATGAAACCTCCTGTGCCTGTGACCTTGATCCAGTCTGCTCCGCCCTTGATCTCTGTCCTGACCGCAGTCTGGATCGCATCAGATCCATCTGCCACTACGTAATCCTTCACGGCATCCCAGACGTCAGGGATATATATGCCGGTAAAATCGCCGTGGCCACCTGTGCAAGATATTGCGTGTGGTGCAACTATCATCCTGGGACCTACGATCAGCCCCTTATTTATGGCGTTCTTCATATCAACGGTCAAGAAGCCCCACTGGGGCGCAGTGGCTAAATCACACACCGTGGTAAATCCATTTAGGAGCTCAAGCTTCGTATTCGCTAGAGAACGCACGAAAGCCTGAGATGCTGTTTGCGACATCATATCCAAAAAGTTTATTGGGTCGAAGGTCAGATGCGCATGGCAATCGATGAACCCCGGAGTCACCATCTCGTCAACGAGATTGATGACCTGGGCGCCAGCCGGCCTGCTTACCTTCTTGCTCATCTCAGCTATCCTTCCGTTCTGGACCAGGACCTCCATGGGGCCTAGGGGCGCTTCGGACTGGCCATCCCACACGTTGCCACACTGGAGCAATATCGGCGCCTGAAGGGATTCCGCCATTGGTTCACTACCTGCTGCCTGATTTTGAGACATGGTTCACCTCATATGTAGTATGGTTGCTTACAATTTGTTCAAATGACTTAGTCAAATTTTGATCTTTATATATTGCCTTTGATCAGCACTTCAATGAGAAAACAATTCTAAATTTATAAGCGTTATGATGCTTCAATCTTCAAAAGTGCTAAACTTTATGATAATTGTAAATTGGGAAGGATATACAAAGATGGACACAAAAATCACTTGCTATAGCAGTGTATTAACCAATCACACATGGACGATTAGGGAACTGCTTATGACATAAACTGCTTTCAATTTCCAAAAATTTATCGATCAGGCTGCTCGTAGATCCTGCGCTCCTTCATAACCCTCAAGCGACGACGATATCCCGGAAGGGATCTCCTGGCATGGCAATGATATAAGCAGTCTTACCCCGTGCCACCACAAAGCTAAACAATGAGGTGCAACTGTCATCCCGGGAGCTACGATCTGCCTTTGAATCTATGCCACGCTTCATATCAACTGTCAGGAAGTTCCGCTATGGCCCGGTGGTTCTGGCAAGTTTGCGGTAGCTCTTATCCCACGAAATTCCCTGTCAGAGTCTGCGATTGAAATTATGATACTTATCAGGACCATACTCCGGCTACGGGCGAACCGCATTTGGGGCAATGGCCATCAACTATGGAATTTCTCATGACCCTGTAGCCCAGGCGTTCGATCTGCACTTCCCCGCAAACCGGACAGCGAGTGTCTTCGCTTTCGCCCGGAATGTTGCCTGCATAAATATACTTCAGGCCAGCCTCACGACCAATGCGAACTCCCAGGCGCAGGGCCTCAACTCCTGTACGGGGCACATTCTTCATTTTGTGCATGGGATGGAAAGCCGAGACATGCCAGGGCAGGTCCTCGCTAACCGAAGCCAGGAACCTCGCAATATCGCGAAGCTGCTCCTCGGAGTCGTTGTATCCGGGTATGATTAAAGTTGTGACCTCAACCCATACCCCTGAGTCCCAGAAGAGCCTGATGTTATTTTGTACTGGCTCCAGCC
>CAZPUO010000148.1:0-7133 GCA_964589745.1 uncultured Methanotrichaceae archaeon | reverse complement strand
CAGCAGCCATCTTTCTGCCCCGAAAGACCATCTTCCTGAGCATGGTGAGGATCTGTCGCGATTCATCCAGCAGCACCATGCTCCCTTTCGGAAAGAGCTCTACGATGAGATAGTTGCAAAGACCTGAGCGCTCCACGGCGATCTCCAGGACGCGATCGAAGTCGTGCTGCCGGATGTCCACGATCTTGCCCCCGGAAAGGCGACTTCGAAGCATGGTAGGAAACTGAGGCGGTGTCTTGGAGGCCGGACGAGCTTTGCGTGTGACGTTGACGCGCTTTCCTGCCTCTAAGAGCAGATCGAGCCTGCCTTCAACCGGAGATTGAATTGCCAGCCAGATCTTGTCCGAGGACTGCTGATAGGCCTTGCCCACGAATCCGCCCAGGATCCTATCCTGGAGCTCTTTCGCCATGGCAGCGACGTCCACATTGCTCATCGCCTTCTTCATTGAAAGAGAGGGCGTGATCAATCGATAAATAGTTGCGGATACCAAAATGGGAGCGTGGAGCGCTTTCTTGTGGACCAGATGCTACTGCGCCTGGGAAGGTGGCTGCGGCTGCTGGGCATGGATGTGGCCAACCCTGAAGATACCAGTGATGCCGAGCTTTTGCAAAGGGCGATAAAGGAGAAGAGGACGCTTGTTACCAGAGATAAGAGATTGGCCGATGCTTGCCGAAGGAGGCAAGCGGAATGCATCCTCGTCAGAGCCTCCCGGCTGGATGAGCAGCTCAGGGAGATGTTCCAAATGGGCATTCCTATGGAGCTGAGGCCACAAAGATGCACGCTATGCAACTGCACTTTGCAAAAGGTCAATTCTGAAAAAAAAGCGACTTGGAAGTGTAAAGGCTGCGGAAAACTCTACTGGGAGGGCAGTCACTGGATCAATATGGAGAAGATGCTGGAGAAGATACGCTCCAGCAAAGATTGAAATGCCCAGGTTTTTGCCGACAAAAAAGATTATTGATCCGTCAGTCGTGATCTCTTTACGCCTGAAAGGGACGGAGAGGCCATTTCCGTCTTCCGTTTTTTGCTGCGAATTTTTAGGTAATCAGCCATCTGCGCCTTAACAGGAGTCATCGACCAGAGGTGAGAGGCGTTCAGGCAGAACTGAGGCTGGTACTGATACTGGCCGCCCGTTTGGGTGAAGGGATCTGCGGGCACAAGTTTGGAGGGAGCTGAATCCAGAGTGGATTCCAGCAGGCACCACACACCTGACTCACTCTGGTAGACGACCCAGGCATGGCCAAAAGTTCCATCCGGTGAGGTGACCTTCCCCAGAATGACCCGGACGCAGTGTTCAGATACGCCGCTGGTCAGCAGAAGGGTGGCCAAAAGGAAGGAGGAGTCCTCACAGTCACCTTTACGTAGAGTGAGCGTCTCCTCGGGGAAGAGCCAGAAGTCCTCCAGCCCATAGGCTTGTTTGTCGGTGATATATTCTACCGACCTGGCAACAAAATCCCAAATCCTCCAGGCACGAAGGTCGAATGTGCCAGCCTCACGCGCTTCAGGCAGACCGATCTCTTGCAGGGCTCTGATTATCACTTCGCTCTCTGTAGAAGAGATCCACTCCCGAATGTCAGTGGGGATAAAAACGCTGGAGTTGCCGAGGACTGCCCTCTTATCCATCAAAACCGTGTCTCTGACAATCGTATCTCCCGTCCAATTATAACCTGTTCCCATAATTGTCCCCCTCAAATCTATCTTAATAATTTTAGTTTTTAATATTTAAAATTATCGACATTACAGGGAAGCTCTAGGTGAAATGCCAAAGGAAATTTCGGGATATCGCTGACAAAATTAAAAGAGTTTCAAGAATTCATCGAATTGGAATTGCATTTTGAATCGATCTGCAGTTGGAGAGCAAAAGAATCCTGCTGCATGCTGCAGTGTTAATAGCCGAAGCTCTCAAAGGAGATTATGCCGAGGCCTTTCGCACTAGCCTGAAGATGTAAAATCTCGCCTCGCCCACATTTACTAGCGACCGGCAGAAGCCCGGCATGTCTGCTATTTCATCCGCCAGTGGCCGGATCAACACATCGGCGCCAATTTGGCGTGCCAGCGTGCCCATGGCCAGCTGCAGCTCCAGGGGAGGCCGGACGGAGTAGAGCAGGCTTGCTCCCTGGTATAGATCGAGCCGCGGAGAGAAAATGTCGTCCTTCTCCACAGAAAGACTGCCCAAGGAACGCTCCTCATTATCAGTGACCACAACCCGTAGGGCCTGCGAGCCCTGCATCAGACTCATGGCCACGTCCGGGACATAGCCCGCACCCACCTCCACCACGCGACCAGCGTAGTTCTTGCGGATGTATTCTGCCAGATCTGCTGCGCCCCGGAGGATAGGCATTTTAGATTCCCAGATTCTCGATAACCAGCCGGGCAGCCTTCTCTCCAGATAGGAGCATTCCCCCGAAGATTGGCCCCATCCTAGGGCCTCCGCAGACAGCAGCTGCAGCCATGCCTGCCACGACGAGGCCGGGATAGACCTCCTGAGTCATCTCCACCACTGTCCTCTCGCCCATCTCCGCCCACATGGGCTTCTCGCCCTTGATGCCCTCCGCCCCGATGATTGCTCCGGGAATCTTCTTCTGGACGACTCGACAGATTGCAGCCTCATGGCCGGTGCCGTCGATGACGAACTTGGCGCGAATGGAGAGGGGATCGACATGAATGCCGGCCATCTCCGCTGCCGTCCAGTTGACCACCAGGCCCACAACTCTGTCCTCCTCGCGGATCATCACATCCTCAGCGGTTACCAAGTTGGCGATCTTCGCCCCGGCGTCAATGGCGCCTGCCGTCAGCTTCGCCACGGTCTCGATGGCATCGGCTACGAAGTAGCCCTCGCCGTGCTCTCGATACCAGATCCCGCACTCATCCAAAATGCGGCAGGCTTCCTGCTGCACCACGATCCTGGGGAACATCATGCCGCCGCCCCAGAGGCCGCCTCCCACGGAGAGCCTCTTCTCGAAGAGGACGGTCTTGAGATCCGCCTCCGCAAGCCGCTTTGCGGCTACGAGATTGGCGGGACCTGCTCCCACTAGGGCCACGTCCACGTCCGTGTTGATCAGAAAGCTCTCCAGGTAGCTCTCCACGATCGCTCTTGTGACCTTGACCTCATCCAGAGCCATATCGACCTCGCTGGACGCGATTGATGATAAAGATATCCTAGTCAGATACCTTTAATTGGAAACTCTTATCTATAAATAATTCTTATTTACAATTATTATTAGTTCATATCATAATTCAGCTGAGCGCAGGGAGGAAAAGGGATGGAGTCCATTTTACGGAAGACCGTCCGGTCTTCGGATGAGTGTAAGGAGCTTCGGCGGGCCAGATATGACCCCGAAAGAAGCCGCAGCCAGCGTTGGAGCGCTCCCTGGGAGCAGGACCCGAAGGAGAACGTCATCCGCAAAGCGAGGATCAAGCTGGACTTCGAGGGCAGGGCAAGGCCGGTGGCTATCATTGCGGGTGTGAAATCTGCTCAGCTGCTGGAGCCCTCAGAATCGACCCAAAAGAAAAGCTTGAAAAACATCTGGATCGGAAGAAATATGCCAGGATGGAAGTGATAAAATTAACGAGTTCATGTTACAGATCTTTTCATTGGCGCTCTCCGTAATCTTGGGAGTGGCCACCGTCTATTGCATCCGCCTTTACCTTGAGATTTAAAATAAAAACCGAATATCAAAGGCAAAGGAAGTAGGGAAACGACTCAGATGAGCCTCAGGGTTCCTTCGCTCTCGACCAGGGCCCCGGCTCTTCTCAACCTATGCAGGATGTCCTCGAAATCCTCCTCCTTAATTCCTATGGCCTGGACCCTGGCCAGAACGGCCTCTCTGGAAACGTGCCCTTGCGATTCCTCCTTCACTCGTTTAATGGCATCCAGGACAGACTGGATCTGCTCTCTCGTGACCTCACTCATTCCCAGAGTTATCTGCTCCGGCGTCCTTGCAGCTTCGCTACGCTCCAGGAAGAGCTCGGCCTGGACTTCCTCCGCGCCCACCACTTCAAGGATCTCCCCTCCAAAGACAGACTGAAATAGCTGCTTCAGCCGTTCAACCTCTCTCGTCATCTCAGCGAGGCTCTTTTGCATTTCCAAATGATCTTTTTCCAGGCCCTTCAGATTGGCGTCCAGGTAGCTTATGCGATCACGAAACTTCACAAGATCGCGTCGCGACACCTTCAGGCTGGCGATGCTGTTTATGTTGATCTCGCACTTGCTCGGCTCTTCTGCCATAACGACCTCGAATCGACAATATTCTACTAAGGTTATGATGCTCCCAAATAGATACTAGCCACGATGGTGTTCTCAAACTGATAACAGAGTCGCAACATTTCAATAAATATCGCAGGGCTTCATTGATCTAATTTTTGGCCGACTCAGCCCGGTCCTTCTGGAGTCATCCTCCGAAACTTCCAGAGCTTATCCAGCCTGGCTGTGGCATCTATGCCCACCTTGGTGGTGATGCCGTCAATGCTTCGCGGGTCGAGGGTGCTGCCGCGAACGTTGGGATGGATCACGATGTCCTCGTCCCCGCGCATGCGCGTGGCGATGGCAAACTCAATATCCCTGGGATCATGAATGTTGATGTCTGTGTCTACTATTACTACGTGTTTAAGAGATCTATGCGCCTGGAAGGCGGCCTCAATAGCCCTCCGGGCGTCTTCTTCCGTCTCCTTCTCGATCTGGACCACGGCGTGGAAGTAGCAGCACCCGCCATCCGTCAGCAGCACATCCTTCACTTTGGCCACCTTGGATACGGCGCTGTAAATAAGCGGCTCGTAAGGCACACCCATGAGCATCCTGTGCTCGCCTCCTGCAGGAAGCAGCCCCTGGTAAATGGGATCCTCGCGGGTCATCATCTTGGTCAGCCGGATGACCGGCTCCTGGCGGACGAGATCCTGTGTGCTGGTTATGTCCACGAAGGGACCCTCTGCGGCTCTTTCACCAGTAATGTATCCCTCCAGAACAATCTCGGCATGGGGTACCGGCACGCCGTTCTCCAGGCGAACCAGCTCTACAGGCCCCTGCCGCAGGGCGGACGCATACTGGAACTCCATCTCTGGCGGAACGCGAGTGGAAGCTGCTATTAACACCTTCGGATCGACGCCTATGGCGATGGCCACAGGCAGCTCCCGGCCTTCCGCTTGAGCGGCTTGATAGAGCTGATGAGTATGGCGGCCGGGGACGAGCCGCACCGCCAGCCTGTCTTTTCCCAGTACCATCAGTCGATGCACGCAGGCATTGAGCCGCTCCCCAAGCTCGGTCACCACAACGGCAGAGGTAATGTAAGGCCCACCGTCGCCCTGAAAATAAGTTAGAATGGGCAGCCGGGTTAGATCCGGCACTGAGACGACCTCCTGGAAGGGCGAAGAGTTCACTTCACAAACCTGCCCCTGGCACCCAATCCCGCTCAGATGGCGAACCATCTCCTCTGCAGGAATCCCCAGGGTCCTGGCCAGCAGCTCGCGAGTGCCGAGGATATTCAGACAGCACCTTTGTCCCGACACATCATCAAAGAAAATGGGGCCTGCACCCCATGCGAGGTTTGTCACCTCCAAAAAAGGCGATACGTGCTCGTGTACCTCCTTCATCAACTTTGCCTTGCAAAGCTCGTCCAGGAAACTCCGGAAGCTCATAATTCATGCCTCGACATCATTTGGCGTATCTCTACAGCGTTTTGCATTTATTCTTAAAGCTCTTTTCCGTCATACCAGCAGAACAGCGATCAAGCCGCTCAGGAATACGCCATCGAAGGTGCCAGCACCCCCGATGCTGGCCACCGGAGCACCCAGATCTCTGATCTTGCCCAGGTTCAGGATATCAGCCCCGATCAGTGTTCCAATGGTTCCGCCCACGTAAGCAATGAGGAAGATGAAATCGTGCGGAGCATTGAAGAGATAGACCAGCACAATCGCAGCCATGGCCGCAATAAGAGGAGGAAGAAGAGCGGGAGTGACTATGCCAAGTCCCTTCACAGGCCGGGCCACCCGGTTGGTCACGACGGCCACGAAAGCGATCCCTGCCAGAGCATAAAGCCAGGACGCAGGAAACCGGTAGAGCAGCGCGACAGAGATGAGAGTGGGTATCACTGCCCCGCCCACGTTCACGGCCAGAAGAGTGTTACAGCGAACATCCTGCACCACGGGAATCCTGTAGGTGATGCCGAAGACGCGAACAAACTGTTCTGTGACCATGGGAGTGCTGCACTTCAGGTTTGTCAGGGGTATGTTGATGCTGCTGCCGAGGAGTGAAGCAAGCAACACAAAAAGCGCCTGGCTCCAGGAAAAGCCGATCTTGGTGAAGGCCGTCCTGGCTAGATCCAAAAAGAGAAATCCCACCACCAAAAAGAGCAAAACGGCCAGCAAGAGCATGAAGAGCATACCCACCGGGCTGTAGACCAACCGATTTTCCATGCGGCACCATTCCCTCTTGAGGGTATAAGTTTTTTGAAGGGCATCGGCATGGAATCGCTCTGACGTTCATGAAACTCGTGCCTTAAATCTCACCGCTGCAAAAGAGATTTGTAAGGGCATGTCAAACGGTAACATATGAAAGAGAAGTGGCTCATGGCGCGAGGGCCGTGGGAGGAGATCAAGCCCAGGATAACCACCGCTCTCGAGTCGGGCTTTGACTGCGTCGTTGTTGACAGAGAGAGCATCGATCGAGTGCGAGAGCTGGGCGGAATAAGGGTTGCAAGCTTTGGCACAGAGCGTGGGTCCGAGGACATTATGATTATCGGAAAGGACAGCGAAGGCGATGGATCTATCTCCTTGCCCAAGGATGCGAGCAGTTCCCTGGACATCGCCCTGGCCAAGACCGTTCCTGGCGCGAAGGCTGGCTATGTGGTCATAGCCAATAAAAAGTATGAGCAGTTTGCGGTGGAGATGGGCAAGCATGTGGACTCTCTACTGGTCATCGGCACTGACTGGAAGGTCATCCCTCTGGAGAACATGATTGCAGGGTTGCAGGGCGCAAAAGTCAAGATCATCAGCGGCGTTAAAACTGCAGAGGAGGCACAGCTGGCACTGGCCACTCTTGAGCATGGCGCCGATGGAGTTCTGCTTGATACCTCAGATCTTTCGGAGATCAAGAAGGTTCAGCGAGCGGTCGAGGAATCCGAAAAAGGCCGCCTTGAGCT
>CAZPUO010000147.1:0-7159 GCA_964589745.1 uncultured Methanotrichaceae archaeon | reverse complement strand
GGCATCACCTTGACGCGATGGGACATGATGGACATCCTGTGCAGCGAGGGCTGCCGGTTGAATAGAACTATGTCTCCGTCAGCTAGCTGTCGGTCTATCTTCCATCCGATGTCGATCTGCTCTGCAACCTCCTCGCAGTTCTTGTCTGTGACCTTGACCCTCCTCTGATCAGGTCTTGTGACGTAGTTCACACCAGGATGCTTATCCGGGCCCCTGCGGACAAAGGTTTTCATTATCTCCTTGTTTCTGGCGTTGGCAATCATCGGTACGGAGAGCTCCATGGCCACGTCCATGGGAACGCCGACCTCGTTTATGCTCAGGTTGGGATCAGGAGAGATGACAGTCCTGGCGCTGAAGTTGACGCGCTTGCCCGAGAGGGACCCGCGGAACCGCCCTTCCTTGCCCTTCAGCCGCTGCGATAGCGTCTTGAGGGGCCTGCCGCTTCTATGCCGCGCCGGCGGGACACCGGAGACGGTGTTGTCCAAAAAGGTTGTAACATGATACTGCAAGAGCTCCCACAGATCCTCGATGATCAGTTGAGGGGCTCCAGCCTCACGGTTTTCCTGGAACCTCTGGTTGATGCGGATGATGTCCACCAGCTTATGCGTGAGATCATCCTCGCTGCGCTGGCCGGACTCAAGAGTGATGGAGGGGCGCATCGTTACCGGTGGTACTGGCAGCACGGTTAGAATCATCCATTCCGGGCGAGCTGTCGCGGGGTTCATGCCCATGACCTGGATGTCGTCGTCCGGGATCTTCTCAAATCTATCGCGAATATCCGAGGCGGTGAGCTTATGGCCTTCCTCGATATAAGAGAGAGGTCTCTCAAACTTGATCTCTTGCTGAGGCGCACCACAGTAGGGACAGTTCTTGTTCTTGCGCGACTCGGAGAAGACCTTATTGACCACATCGTCGGTCATCTGCCCCAGCCGCTCCAGGGTCTGAATCTGCTCCAGGTAAATCTTCTTATCATTTTCCTTCAGCATGAGACGAGAGCAATCCCGGCAGATAGCTCGCAGAACCTTGCGTATCAGCTTGGCAAAGCCCACATGGATCACAGGCGCTATGAGGTCGATGTGGCCGAAATGGCCCGGACATTCACCTGGCCGGCCGCCGCATGACCGGCAGCGAAGCCCGGGGTCAATGACCCCCAGGCGCGGATCCATCAGCCCCATCTCAATGGGAAAGCCATCGTCGTCGTAAGTGTCCGCTGTTATGATCTTGACCACACTCATCTTCCGAAATTCTTGAGGTGAGATGAGACCGAAGCGAATCTTGCCAATTCTTTTGGGAACCGTCATATTTCCACCTAAACCGCGTCCTCCAGGATCAGCCGCGGTGCCACACCTAAAGATTTGATCTCATCCAGCAGGAGCTTGAAGGCATAGCTCATCTCCACAGGGTAGATCTCCGTGTCCGCACCGCAGGTGGGACAGAAGTCCGCATTTCTGCGCCTGTCATGGATAGCGATCATGCCGCAATGACTGCAGACCAGCTCCGTCACTTTATCCGACTCGTCCACTAGGCGTTCTTTCAGCGCCAGAGCTGCGCCGTGGGCGATGAGCACATCCCGCTCCATCTCTCCGAACCGCAGGCCGCCTTCGCGGGCGCGGCCTTCCGTGGGCTGGCGGGTTAATACCTGCACCGGCCCGCGGGACCTTGCATGCATCTTGCCGGTGACCATGTGGTAAAGCTTCTGATAGAGGATCACGCCCACGAAGACGTCAGCCATGACCTGCTCCCCCGTGGCACCGTTGTAAAGTATTTCTCTGCCGGTGTGTGAGAAGCCGAACTTGGTGAGGGCTGTGCGCAGATCCGGCTCGTTCTCGCCCAAAAAGGCCGTGGCGTCGATGAACCTGCCCTCCAAAGATCCGACCTTCCCGCCGATCATCTCCAGGACGTGGCCCACGGTCATGCGGGAGGGAATGGCATGGGGATTGAGGAGCAGATCAGGCACTATGCCCGATTCGGTGAAGGGCATATCCTCCTGGGGGACTATCAGGCCCACCACGCCTTTTTGCCCATGCCGGGAGGCAAATTTGTCGCCCAGCTCGGGCACGCGCTGGTCCCTGGTCTTTACTTTAGCCAGGCGGTTGCCGTTAGAAGATTCGGTGAGGATGACCATATCAACCACACCCCTCTCATTGGATCGCATGGTAACGGAAGTCTCGCGCCTCTGTTGCGGGGTTAGCCCAAACTCAGAGGGCTCCTCCAAAAACCTGGGAGGACTTGTCTTGCCGATGAGCACGTCATTCGGGCCTACGTAGGCGTTGGGGTTGACCAGGCCGTCCGAGTCCAGCTGGCCATAGGCTTCACTTCCTCGCGCGCCACGCACCTCCACATCAGGAATCTCGAACTTGTCCTCCTGGCCGCCGGGATACTTTCGCTCCTCTGCCTCGGAGACGCGGAAGAAGTGGCTTCGTGCCAGACCACGCTGAATAGAGCCGCGGTTCATAACCAGGGCATCCTCAATGTTGTACCCTTCGTAGGCCAGGACCGCGACCACGAAGTTTTGGCCCGCCGGTCTCTCGTCGAAACCTATGGCTCCTGAGGTCTTGGTTCTGACAATGGCCTTCTGGGGACTGTTGAGGTAATGGCCTCGAGTGTCGGGCCGAAGTCTCATGTTGGCCGTGGACATGCCCAGGCACTGCTTGACCATGCCTGCGCCCATGGTGTTTCTGGGACTGGCATTGTGCTCCGGATAGGGAACGAGCCCTGCCGCTATGCCGAGGATGAGCGAAGGGTCTAGCTCGAGATGGGTGTGATCCGGGCTGATGTCCTCCTCCCAGATAGCGATGAGGCTGTTCTCCTCCTCCTCGGCGTCCAGGTATTCCACGAGGCCTGCTGCTACCAGATCACTGAAGGTCATCTCGCCCTTTTCGATCTTGGCCACGTGCTCCTCCGTCACGAGAGCCCGGCCACTCTCTACAACGATCACAGGCCTTCTGGCTCGCCCGGAGTCGGTGTTCATGAAGATCTCATTTGTGTCCTCGAAGTAGGCCACATTCATCTGGCTGCTGATGCTGCCAGCGCGCCGAAGGCGGCGCAGATTATCCACCAACGCTTGGGGGTCGTCATGATGACCTACGATCTCGCCGTTCACATAAACTCTGGCGCCGCTGTTGAAGGCCTCAGCCAATACTACCACCTACCGAAACCACGCCTAAATCCGCCAATATCTTCTTTATGTCTTCGTAATCGTTCACGCCCTTGGAGAGCTCCACGCCCTGGGCGAAGTTCTTCACCAGGCCGCAGTTGGGACCCTCAGGGGTCTCGGATGGACAGATGCGGCCCCACTGTGTGGCATGCAAATCCCTGGCCTCGAAGTGAGGCTGCGATCTGGAAAGGGGCGAAATCACCCTGCGCAGATGCGATAGCGTCGCCATGTAGTCCGTCCTATCCAGAAGCTGGGATACGCCCGTGCGTCCGCCCACCCAGTTACCCGTGGCCAGGGGATGGATCATTCTCTCCGTCAGAACATCCGCTCGGACCGTCGTCACCACATTCAGCTCCCTGTTCCTCATGCTGGCTCGCTCCAGTTGATATTTTATGTCTCTGGTGAGGCGGTTGAAGGCCACGCGGAAGAGATCCTCCATCAAATCCCCTGAAAGCTTCAGCCTCTTGTTGGAGTAGTGATCCTTGTCGTCCTCACCCCGCCGGGCCAGCGCCAGCTCGAAGCAGGCCTCAGCCATGCGGGAGAGGAACAAGGCTTTAGCATAGCGATCTTTTTCATCCACGCCGATATGGGGAAGCAGATACCTGTCCAGGACATAGGCTGCCCTCTTCTTCTGGTACTCCTTGGCCTGACCTGCGGCCACGCGCGAGCCTATCTTCTCCAAAGCTTCCTCGGTGGTAGAGACCTCGGCCTCCTCCAGGTTCTCCAGCATGAACTTGATGATCTCAGGGTTATCCGATACGGATTTCGCAATATCCATGTCCGTCTCCATGCCCAAAGAACGGAGCAGGGTCACGAAGTTTAGCCGCCCTGAAACGGACGGGAAGGATACCTCCAGAATAGACCGCCTTCCGCGCTCCACGATGACCAGCGACCGGTAGCCTTGCCTCTGGCTGAATACCTTGGCCACCTCGATATTCTCATCGTAGCGCTGGTTGTATTCGACCAGGATCTTGTTGGGAGCCAGATCCTCCAGGGTCATGATAACGCGCTCCGAGCCGTTGACCACGAAGTAGCCGCCGGGATCGGTGGGGTCTTCTCCATAGGCGATCATCTCATCAGCCGATAGTCCAAATAGGTTGCATACCTTGGAGTTGAGCATTATGGGCAAGGTCCCTATCTCAGCCTCTACGGGGTCCTTCTCAGTCTCGCCTTCCACGATGGTCATCTCCAGCTTTATGGGAGATGCGTAGGTGAGGTTGCGCAACCGGGCATCGTTGGGGAAGAGCCTCTCTACGGACCCATCCGCTTCGCGCACCATGGGTTTCTCTACCCGAATCTTGCCGAGCCGAACATAGGTATTTTCTATATTGGTCTCGATGATCCCCACTTCGTCAATTACCTTCTGGAGACCTCTATCGATAAAATCGTTGAAAGAGTTAATGTGATGATGCACCAGCTTATCCCTGGTAAAATAGGAGCTATAAAGCGCATTTCTGTCGAGCAAAAGATCACCTTTAATCGATTACCAGCCGGTAAAAGATCGATTGCTTAGCCGTCGTACTTTTTCTAATGACCTTGATGATATCGCCAACTTTGGCCCCGATCTCTTTCGATGCGGGGTCGCTTACGTGGATCTTGGGAAGCTGTGGTGCCTCAATGCCAAACCCTTTCAGCACCTCATCACCCTCTTCCGGAGTGAGCAGCATGTGTTCCGGAACCATTTCATGATCTTTTACGGCAAATTTGGTCACTCAAACCACCTTCTTAGAGAAGGAGCAGCAAACAGGCTCAAGGAAACTCCAAACGGGCTCGGGGGGATTTGAACCCTCGACCACCTGGTATCTTCACGCAAAAATTTAAAAGCCAGACGCTCTGCCTAACTGAGCTACGAGCCCCCGCGGCCTGGCATGCCTCAAGCCTCTTCCACTGCACTGAGTGAGGATTAAAAACATCCCACATAAAGCTTTTTCCCTTGAGGACTTAGACACTCCTCACTAGGCGGGCTATCTCCATGCCTACCTCGGAGGTGGTTGAGCTTCCTCCTAGGTCATATGTCTTTATCCTGCCTTCAAATAAGTTCCGCTCAATGGCCGCTATAACGTCAGAGGCGGCGGCCTCCTCGCCCAGGTGCTCCAGGAGCAGGGCCCCCGCCCAGATGGTGGCGATGGGGTTCACCTTGTTTTGGCCCTTGTACTTGGGTGCAGAACCATGGATGGGCTCAAACATGCTCGTGCCCTCCGGATTCAGGTTAGCGCCGGGCGCAAGGCCCAGGCCGCCCTGGATCATGGCCCCAAGGTCGGTGATGATGTCCCCGAACATATTGGGAGCGACGACGACATCGAACCATTCGGGGTTCTTGACGAACCACATAGTTATGGCATCCACAAAGTTGAAGTCGTGCTTGACCTCTGGGTAGCCCTTTGCAACCTCCAGGAAGACCTCTCTCCAGAAACCGTAGATGTCGCTCAAAACGTTGGCCTTATCCACACTGGAGACCTGGTGGTGGCGCTTTTGCGCCAGGTCGAAGGCGTATTTCATCACCCTCCGGCAACCTTCTTTGCTCACTTCGCCGATCTGATAGCCGATCTCATCGCTGTCCGAGTCGATGTCCAGGCCGAACTTGATGTTGTAGAGAGTGCGCCGGACCTCGAAGTCCGCGTGGCTTCGCCCTCGACGAGCACGGCTGCCTATGCCGATGTAGAAGTCCTCGGTGTTCTCGCGGACAACCACGAAATCGATCTCCTTGGAGGTTTTGTTCTTCAAGGGCGTCCAGACGCCCTCCAGGAGCTTGACGGGCCGCAGGTTCACATATTGGTCCAGGTAGAAACGCATGCTCAGAAGAATGCCCTTCTCCAGAACGCCCGGCGGGACGCGCGGGTCACCGATGGCGCCCAGATATATGGCGCGGTACTGCTTCAGCTCTTTGAGTGTCTCTTCACTCACCAGCTCGCCGGTCCTCAGGTAGTGCTCCGCTCCCAGAGGATACTCTATCCACTCCAGGGAGAAGCCATGCTTGTCAGCCGCTGCCTGCAAAACCTCTTTGCCTGCAGCTACTATTTCCGGCCCTATGCCGTCACCTGGGATAACCGGTACCTTATAATTCATACCTTCACCTCGGCCACCTGTCGCTTGGTATACTCCACAAGGCCGCCCGCATCAACGATCGCTCTCAAGAAATCGGGAAGGGGCGTAGTTCTATAAGATTCACCGCTGGACTGGTTGTGTATCAACCCGCCAGCCATATCGATCTGTATGGGCGCTCCATCTTGGATCCTGTCCACCTCAGGGCAGATAAACAGAGGCAGGCCGATGTTGATGGCGTTTCGGAAGAAGATCCTGGCAAAGGACTTCGCTGCCACTGCAGCCACACCCGCCCCTTTCAGCGCCAGCGGTGCATGCTCCCGGGAGGAGCCGCATCCGAAGTTCTCCCCTGCCACCACATAGTCGCCCTGATGAACCTGCACGGCCATCTCCGGCCGGACGCCCTCGAAGAGATGCAATGCTAGCTCCTTCGGGTCGTTTATTACCAGGTAACGCCCAGGAATGATGGCATCAGTGTCGATATCATCTCCAAACTTCCAAGCTCTGCCCGCCAAAATACCCATCTCCAAACCGGTGGACTACTTCCCAATGAGAATGAAGTATATTAAAGTAATGCACGAAAAGCAGGCCAAGAGGCAGTTTAAAATGATTCGACCACAACCGCTCAGTTTTTAGCGGCGAACGTCAAAAGGGTTTGACAGGTGGTTCGAGTTTGAAGGCGATCATGATCTCCGGGCGCACTCTGGCCCAAGGAGCGGGTTGCGAGTGCAAGATGTCTCCAGACTTCTTGAAGGCAGTGTCCGTGTGCCATTTATCGAGAGAGGATTATAGCTCCCTGGGGCTCTCCGAAGGCAAGAACGTGCTGCTCAAGAACGATTTCGGCCAGGCTGTGCTCACACCAAAGGTCGATGCAGGCTTGCGGCAGGGGATGGTGTTCATACCCATGGGGCCCTGGGCCAACGTTTTGGTGGGACCTGACACAGGCGGCTGCGGCACGCC
>CAZPUO010000146.1:0-7228 GCA_964589745.1 uncultured Methanotrichaceae archaeon | reverse complement strand
CCCCTTCTTCGTCTGCTCCAAGGCCCTTCTTGTCGCAAAGAATCATGTCATCCTCACCGCTGAAACAGCAGGAGAGCCAAGGATAATCCTTATGCAAACTCTTGTAAATTGGAACTGTCAAGTCCATCTTGGTCTTAATGCTGAAGGTTCCTGCATGGATTTCATGTATATCGATATCCGGACTGCTCCATTTGCGAATACCACCTTGCTGAACTACTAACTGGGTTGTACCGTCTGTGACATCCCCCTCAATATTCATGCGGGTATTGCCCAAGTTTTTTGCAGTGCCTGTATCGAGGTAAACATCCTCTACGCTGGCTAATCGATCGACATTAATTCCATGAGCGTAATTAATTTTTTGACCCATATACGTTTTTGAAGCATAATTCTTGATTTGGGTCTTATCGCTTAAGAGTGAGTTAAATTCCAGAGGACGGGCAGCGTAGTAACCAGTTCCAACGGACATGGTCTGAGGAGCATAGACCATGGCATGATCCTCCAAGGTTGCAACTAATCCAAAAGCATAAATCATAGCAGGATAGACCTGTGTATTTGAAGATTCATTTGATATTATAATTGACTCTCTTTCAATAGATCCGCTACCATGACTTGTTTTGTGGAGGTGCACTTTAGCCAATCTGCTTGGAATATAATAATCGGCATGTGGGCCTTTTGCATCGATTTTATTGTTGATAGCAAAAAAACCATTGCCGCTGGTGCCATCCTCATAGGTGAATTTTAATCCCTCATATGTCTCTTCACTCTGGCCATCCACCGACATCGTCAGCCCGACAAATACCGCCAGGCCGAGTATGGCTAAAAGGACCCTCTGCAAGAAAGCTTTCCTCCCTCCACAAATAATCTCATCTTTCAATAACTCAATAGCTTATCAATCTTTCGGCTCTTCGCTATTCCGTGTGGGTAACTTCAGTATAGCGATAAGCGGACTCGATTATGTAAATACCTTCCATGGATCCCGCCCCTGAGTCCGCAGGTAGCGATACATCTCATGATCATCCCTATTCTTGGCAATCATGAAGTTATAGGGACAAAGCTACAGGATTGATAATCCCTTAAATCCACCCACATGAAACAGCGAGGAGCCAATCTTTCTCCCAAACTAAAGTGTTTGATGGCCATAGACGGCCCTTATTCTTGAGACCTGGTACGAAAGCCCTTTTTTCTAGTAGTAACTATTCTACCCTCTGAGAGGGTGTTAATATGAGACTGAAACAGATTTGTGTTCTTTGGCTGCTGCTAATACTGGTGATGCCTGGACATGGGCAGCAAACCGCCGAAGATTGGGTAGAACTGGGCGTTGCACTCGTTATGCAAGGCAGATATACCGAAGCTATGCAGTCTTTCGATGAAGCAATCTGGATAAATCCCGAGTACGCACCAGCCTGGAAATGCAAAGGCGATGCTCTCTATGACCAGGGAAAATTCGCTGATGCAGCTTCAGCTACGCGAGTAGAAAGCGGGAGAATTGCACATCGGAGGGGCAATTTCGCAGATGCCATCCTGGCATATGACGAAGCCATTCGGCTAGATCCTGAGTATACAGCGGCTTGGAAATCCAAAGGTGATGCGTTAGCTGCTATTGGCAGAACCACTGAGGCTATGGTCGCCTACGACGAGGCGATAAGGATCGATCCGAACCTTTCCTCGGCCTGGTACAAAAAAGGCAATCTTCTATATTATCAAGGGAACCGCAACGACGCACTCCAGGCTTATGAGGAGTCAGTTAGGCTCGATCCCAGTTTTGCACCAGCCTGGAATGGCAAAGGAAATGCTCTCAAGAATCAGGGTAGACATTCTGCAGCATTAGTGGCCTACGACGAAGCCATTAATCTATACCCAAATTATGTTGATGCATGGTTTGGAAAATCCTTTACGCTTAGGGATCTTGACAGGACTGACGAGGCCGAGGCGGCTTGGTTTGTCGCTTATGTACTCCGGGAAGGAGTAAATACATTTATCAAGTATCTCGGGGACGAGGACTGGCGCAAGCGGCATTTTGCAGCAGAAACGCTCGGAGATATAGGCAACCAAAAAGCCATCGGGCCACTTCGCAATCTGGTGCTAAATGACGAGAATGAGGAGGTTAGGGCGACTAGTGCAAAAGCGTTGGAAAAGATTGAGGCAAGGTAGTCTCTATTTCCCTTTTAAGGGGTTGTGACACCACGATTGCCGTCCTCGCGCCCACCGACAAGCCAATGGCAGCCTCACCAAGAAGGCGTGTGGGGGTGAATTCCTCCGCACCAAGGCCACTGGTATGCCACTATACCTCTTTAGGGCGGGGGATCTTCCCGTGGCTGGGGTACCGGAGATGGATCAGTTCGTGCCGCACAATCCCTGCTCGCTCTCTACCGGACATGTCAAGAATCGATGGGCTGGAGCGTGGCCTACGTAGCTGTTCGAACTGGTTGCACTAGAACCCCTTAGGGCGTGTTTTAAAGAGCAGGAGGGTAGATTGTACCCCACCAGATTCCAACTAGGCGGGGGCGTTTCTATCGTTGATTGCCTTAATGGAGATGTCCCACCGGCCCATGCCACTCTTGTTAAATTTGTATGCTATCTATTTCACTTCCGAATATGGCTATTATCGGAAGTCTGATATAGAATGAGGTGCAACATACCGATCATGTCCATCACAAAACTCATCAGTGTGGATGAATTCAAGAAGTTGGTCAGTGGGGTGGAATCCGAACGGGACCGAATCGTTATCACGCTCCTCTTCGGTACCGGGATGCGAGTCGAAGAACTCGTCGGCACTAAACTTGAAAATGTTGATACTGTTAAAGGAGAGATTCACATCCATGCCAGCCGGACTAAGACCCGTAAATATCGAGACGTCATCATACCGCAGTCAATGATCCCGGACATGGAGGGGTGGATTAGGAGCCTGCCAGAAGGGGCCGTGTGGCTATTCCCTGGACGTGATCCCAGCAAGCACATCTCTCAGCGCTGGATTCGAATGGTGATCGACAAGGCTGCCCGCTCTGCTGGAATCCAGAGACCCTATGCCATGGCAGGTGATGGAAGATCGCTAAACATCGTCAGTCCGCACACTTTGCGCCATCTACATGCTGTGGCAGCTTTGGATAGCGGTGTCCCATTGAACGACCTCCAGGCCCAACTCGGTCATACCGACTTGAAGACGACCTCGGTCTATCTTAAGGCCGATATCAACCACCGGCGGAAGAGTTACGAGGGTTTCGATATCTGAAGGATAACTGCCGACAATTTCGATAGACTCTACATAAGCATCTTTGGCAATGCGAGTTTTTTCCGCATCATCACCGTGTGGGGCGGTTCTCGCCCAGCCGATCTTGGAAGTTTCTCCTGGGCGCCATCCGGTCGCTTTTATCGGATAGAACGGTAATCGAGGTTGATGGCGGTGATCATCACCTCCGTGTCTGGATCCATCCAGAGGACACTCTAGCCCCATCCCAGTAAAAAACCAGAGTTTGCCGACTCTAATATAAGATTTCAGCTGTGAGTTCGGCCACGTCGGCTATCCGGTTGTACCATAGGTCCAGTTCTTCCAGGTTCGTGAGACTGAATAGCGGCGACACGTCAGCTATCTGGTTGCACCTAAGGTTCAGCACTTTCAGGTTCGTGAGACTGGATAGCGGCGATACGTCAGCTATCTGGTTGAACGACAGGTCCAGCTCTTCCAGGTTAGTGAGACTGGATAGCGGCGACACGTCAGCTATCTGGTTGCGCCTAAGGTTCAGCACTTTCAGGTTCGTGAGACTGGATAGCGGCGACACGTCAGCTATCTGGTTGAACGACAGGTCCAGCTCTTCCAGGTTAGTGAGACTGGATAGCGGCGACACGTCAGCTATCTGGTTGCGCCTAAGGTTCAGCACTTTCAGGTTCGTGAGACTGGATAGCGGCGACACGTCAGCTATCTGGTTGTCCCCTAGCCTCAATTCTTCCAGGTTAGTGAGTCCCTTCAGAGGCGACACGTCAGCTATCTGGTTGCCACGTAGGTTCAGAGTTAGAGTTAGGCTCAGAGTTTGCAGGTTAGTGAGGCCAGCGAGAGGGGATAAGTCGGTTATCTGGTTGTCCCCTAGCCTCAGTTCTTTCAGGTTAGTGAGACTGGATAGCGGCGACACGTCAGCTATCTGGTTGGAATACAGGTCCAGCACTTTCAGGTTAGTGAGACTGGATAGCGGCGACACGTCAGCTATCTGGTTGTCCCCCCCCCTAGCCTCAGTTCTTCCAGGTTAGTGAGGCCCTTCAGAGGCGACACGTCAGCTATCTGGTTGAACGACAGGTCCAGCACTTTCAGGTTCGTGAGACTGGATAGCGGCGATACGTCGGTTATCTGGCTGGATGTTAGTTCCAGCCGTTGCAGGTTAGTGCAATATTCTAATCCGGTGATATCTTTAATATAACAACCGATTGCGCTAATCGACTCGATCTGTTCCAGGTCCGCAATATAGATGGAGCCATCTGGTTTAAGGATGGTAGTTCTTAATGCAGCCTCAAGGTTCGGATCGGGGAAAATGACTTCCGGTTCAGATTTCACATCCCATCTTCCAACCACACTACTCTGGGTAGATTGCTTCTCTTCTTGGGGGGGTCCTGATCTAGGCTGGATTTGAGCATCAAATGATTTCAGTCTGCTTCGGATATTTTCGTCAGTGTACACGACAAAATGTAAATGATTGTTATCAGCGCCAGTATCGGATACATAGCCAATGATAGTATTCTCTGTTACAGACTGCCCTCTTGTAACCTGTATGTTATCGAGATGGAGATACCCACTCCACCACGTGTTTCCCTCATAAGAGTGTTCGATCAGCACCTGTCCGTAACTGCCCAAGTCATCCGCATTCTTGCAGCCTCCATAGGTTTGACAAATGACACCTTGGGCTACTGCATAAACAGGTTCTCCCTGGTCGGAATCCCACGTCGGTGTGTTTAGATTTGCATCCCAGGCATATGTGTCTTCTGCCTGGCAGATGCCTCCATCAGGGATATGCCCGCCAGTTTGATGTTGATTGAAGCACCATTTTGTGTTGGAACAACTGCCGCTGGGTCCAATCAGTTCGAGATCTCCTGTTACAGGTGATAGAACCTGTGATGGATGAGTTTGCGAGCCTTCTGGGAATCCTATAGAGAGGGCATCAACAGCGGGTACACTTTCGGTCGATACTTTTTGGAGGTACGCATCCTTGGTGTCAGTCTCGATTATCTCTTGGTCCCAGATCTTGGTCTCGTATCCATCTGCTGATGCCGAGAACGACCAGGTTCCTGGGCATCCCGTAATTGTGACCTTACCGCTGCTATCGGTAGTCTGCTCGAAGCTGTTACTAGAACTGTCTTGACCTGTGACTCGTGCTCCTTGAATGATCGGTCCACTTGCACGTCCGACATGCACGTAGAGAGTCAATGTAACCTGTTGGGTTGCTTGAGAGTCTTCTAGGAATCCTATCAAGAGGGCATCAACAGCGGGTACATCGAATTCATTGGTTTGGCGATTAATGCTAAATGTATATAAATCATTCATATATCGAGCTATATTTTCTGTGTATGGTTTCGTAGCATATTGCTCCCGAACCTGACTCACGGTGAATCTATATCGGCTATAGTAATACTTTCCATGAGCGATGTTATAGCTCACCCTGTGTATCATTTCACACCAGCTATCCGCGCAACAACCTCCAATTGGACCTGAGTCAGTAATAGCCCATCCAAAAGTATTGTGACATTCTGGATGCGATTTTGCCCATCCAATTGTGCCAAATTTATTCTCCCATTCGGCTGTTGCAACAAGGAATGCTGGATTAACACCATTTCCCTGGCCGGCGTTTATGAAACATTCACCTATGCCATCTTCGACGAGCATAGGAGAGTAATGATATTTATCTTGGATATACGCTACAATATCCTCCGCAGTGATCACATTATCATCGAATCCAGCCATATTACGAAGATCAAAATCTACGGAGTAAGGCGATTCCGCATTTCCCAGAACTGTTAATACAAGTATTAAGAACACCAATACCGCTAGGCTACCTCTTTTTATCATAGCGTTATCCATCCATTGTCTTACTTCTGCATTGCAACTTCCTGGTAATCATCTTATTGGTCCGCCCTTAAAGGTTCCGTTTTATACAGAAAGCGGAACACTTGTGTGATCTAGGCCTGGAGAGTCCACCGAAGCAGGAGGAGATCGAGGAGCTGCTGAAAAGACCCTTACTAAACCTTCAAATCACGGAGTTTGTCTCTGATCGCCTTGCATACCTCAAAACCGCGTTGTGTCATTTCGTAAGTCATCTCTCCGCCAGTGGGGTGCTGAACCACATACCCCAAAGAGATCAACCTATGCAATGCCCTCTTTGCTAATTTTGATTGCTTTTGGAATTTTCTCATGAAATATTGCTTGGGAACGTGTGCAGCTTTGCTCCCGCCAGTAGCCGCACAAATACTGGCTAGAATAGCCAGTTCTAATTCAGTCAGCTCATCGGTCAAGTGTTATCTCCTCTTCCCCAATATTTGAGGGCCTATTTATATTTGTTGGTTTTTGGATTATGCCATAATAGATTAAATTCTTATTTAGATGATATATCATATCTATATGTCATCAAAACATATGCCAAATTGAACAAATTACTCTAAATATCAAATGAATACATTCTTTAACCATAACATTGATATAGCTATAGCACAATATGCCGTCGACCGAGATTTTAAAAGGAGGATATATCCGTGCTTTTGACCGCCCCCCCAGAAGTCCAAACCAGAGAAGTTAGCTACGCCGCCGAGGCAACCCGAAAAAAGGGAGCTGACACCGACTGGACTATGTACGACTTAATTAATCGAAAACCTGGATTAAACGCCTATGAGCTGGCTAAGCAGCTGAATTGGTCAACTGGTAAGGCTTACGGGTCGGTCAAGAGGCTGGAGAAGAACGGGCTGGTGTATTTGGAGAGGGCTGAGAGGGGCGGAAAATTGGTTCTCGAAGTCAGGCCCGTCAGATGGCAGGAGTTCTTCACAGCTGAAGAGCTGGAAGAGTTCAAGAATATGGACTTTTAGTTAGACAGAACAGCAACCTCCCGGGCGCCAGCGTCGACGGCGTGGAATGTGCTACCTGACAGAATCGATAGCCTGCGGCGCCCACTTGTCGAATGGACATGTTTTCGGGCCACGGACCCGTGGGGAGCGGCGACGAGGTTTTGATATTCCCATAGTCCATGCTTTCGACGAGTTG
>CAZPUO010000145.1:0-7321 GCA_964589745.1 uncultured Methanotrichaceae archaeon | reverse complement strand
CGGGAACATGCCCCGCCTGCTTGCAGCGGGGTCCGCCGCCGCAACGTTTGACTTCGGAATTTTATTTTCGAGTCCCAACACTTTTAATTCCTGGCCTATGCCAAAAGGGACGTCAAAAATCTAGTAAATTAAAGGAGCGACGAAAGCATGAAAGTCAAGGCTGGCGAGGCCATCGGCATGGCCATGCATGCCGCAGGCGCAAAGGTTGCGACCTGTGTTCCGGGCCTGGGGGCCACGGAGATATTTTCCCATTTTTGTTCTCAGCGCTCTCAGGAGCCGATCTTCTCTTTTCATGAGGAGGTGGCATATACCGTTGCCCATGGAGCGGCCTTGTCAGGCTGCAGGGCCTTCACGTCTCTGAAGACGCATGGATTCATCAAGGCGGGAAATAGCGTAATCGACTCGCTTTACTCAGGGACTGTGGCGGGTTTTGTCTGCGTGGTAGTGGATGATCGCCAGGGAATACAATCAGACAGCATTGTTGATACAGAGGCCTTCGTAAGAGGCACAGGCATCCCACATAAGGTTGCGGATGTGGAAAATGTCTATCAGGATGTTCTGGAGGGCTTCGAGCTTTCGGAAAGGTTCCGTCTTCCTTTCGCCCTCATCATCGATGCAAGCGATTTGGAACGATCTTCCGTCGCTTCTACAGGACCAAAATTTAGCACCGCTTTCAATCAACATCGCGAAGCGGTAACTTTGCACAGAGACGTAACCCAGCATGTTCTTTGTCCGCCTTTTTGCAGGTATCAGAGGGAGGTTTTGCGCTGCAAAAACCGAGGGTGTGATTGGGCAAATATCAAGAAGCCCTCCCTTTTGCCCATCCCTGAATCGCTGCCTGAGAGATGGAAGCCAGTCGCCAAGAAGTATGCCAGGCTCTTCGAAGCCTTCAAATCTGTCAAAGGCCCGATTGCAGCGGGCGATACAGGAATATCCACTCTTTTCGCGCTCCCTCCATACAACTGCATCGATGTTACAACTTACATGGGTGGCAGCGTACCCCTGGCCATCGGCGCATACCTGTCGGGATGCAGACCCGCCTGGGCGGTTACAGGTGACTTCTCCTTCATTGCGGCGGGCCATCTTGGGCTGATCGAGGCAGCTTTGCGGAACATTCCTCTCAAGGTTCTGGTGCTCTACAACGGAAAGGCGGAAACAACTGGCGGCCAGAGGATTCCCGATGGAACTCTGGAGCGCGTAGTCAAAGGCTATGAGGATCACGTTAGCTGCATCCATGACCCCCAGAATAAGGATGAGGTCGGTGACGTTCTGAAAAAAGCAGCCCACGCTGATGAGCTGAGCCTAGTGATTGCGGATTTCCGCGAGCGAAAGCAGCCCATGTAAACTAGAATGTTTCTGCCTGGAATAAGGACTCGTCCTCTTGAATAGTCAGCCATCCTTATGCCCCACCATTTTTTGTGGAGAGGAGAGCTGGGGATTGAGGCCCAAGTAGTTAGATACAGGTAGTCAGATATGTACTTGAGTTCAAGAGAAAGTCGGAGTTTATTTATTCGAAGTTTATTTATTCCCTGCTCACCAATATAACAATTTGGAATGAATTCTGGAGGGTTTCCCCTTGAAAAAGCAGGTGACGTACTTTCTTCTCATAATAGCGGTTTTGTGCGCTGGAATGTCGAGTGTCGAGGGACAGCATTCCCCAGAGCTTAACCTATCTGAGGCAAGGACTGCTTCCCTTACAAATGAGGTTAATCCTCATCTAATCGATGAAAGTGAAGCTCAAACAAACCCAAAAACCAGAATCCAGGTGAGAATCCAGGCAAAGGGCGGGAAGTACCTTGGTGATGATATCGGTGGCGCGTGGGTGACGGTTCGCAACAGCCAGACGGGCGAGCTTCTCGCCAGCGGTGTGACCTTTGGCGACTCTGGCAGCATCAGCGACGAGTATGTGCCCAATGCCTCCCGAAGGGCCATAGTCACGCCCGGAAACCCTAGTCAGATCCACTGGGTAATTGCCCTGCCTACCACCTCCCACTTCAGCACCGAGCTGGCTCTCGATCATCCCGCAATGCTCGAGATCGCTGTTTATGGAGCCATCGGCGGTTTGCAGACGGCCCATAAAGCAGTGGCGACAGAGTGGGCTGTTCCGGGCAGCGACGTGATAGCGGATATAGAACTCTCAGGGTTGTTGGTACAGGTCCTGGAGCCTACCACTCACCTGCAACTTCCGAAAACAGGCGCAACGGTCCCGTTGAAGGCCAGCGTGGCCATGATGTGCGGTTGCCCCATCAACTACGGGATGCTCTGGATTCCCTCGGACTTCGAGGTCTCAGCCGAGATACGCAATTTGGGCTCAGGCGCTATCGCTACAGTGCCGCTGAACTTCTCCGCCACCGGGGAATCTGGCCTTTTCGAAGGATCGTATAACGTGACCAAACCGGGTTTTTACGAGGCAACCATCATGGCCATCCAGAGGAGCACAGGGAACACAGGAGCCGGGCAGGTGACGTTTTTCACCCAGTCCTAGAATAAAATGCGAATAAATAAATTTTTTATATCGCAGGGCAATAAGGGCAAGATCCTCAGATCCCTTTTTCCGAAAAGAGCTCAAAAGAGGCGCTGGGAAAAGCTGCGACAATAATGCGGAGGCACCCCACGAATGTTTGGAACAACGACAGGGTTTTCTCTTGGTTCTTCATGAGAAATCTGTATAAGACAATGAGCCTCATAAACTTCGTTACAGAATTCAATGCATCTGGTTCAAAAAATCGATCCAGGATCAAAAAGGTGAATCTGAAAGAGCAAGAGGGGACTTATGGCTAGAAAGCGAATCCTGATTCTTGGCGCTGCAGGACGCGACTTCCATGATTTCAATGTAGTTTTTCGCAACAATATCGATTACGAGGTGGTTGGCTTTACTGCCGCGCAGATTCCCGAAATAGCATGCCGCATCTACCCGCCAAAGCTTTGCGGACGGCTCTATCCAGAGGGCATTCCCATCTGGCCCGAGAGCGATCTGGAAAAGATCCTCAAGGACTATTACGTTGATCGATGCATCCTGGCCTACAGCGACCTCAGCCATCAGGCGGTGATGGATCTCGCTGGCAGAGTTCTCGTCGCAGGAGCTGACTTTGAACTCTTGGGCATGCGAACCATGCTGAAGTCGACAAGGCCGGTGGTGGCGGTCTGCGCCGTACGGACGGGGTCTGGAAAGAGCCAGACCACCCGCTACATCGCGGAAGAGATCAAATCTGCTGGCCTAAAACCTGTTATAGTCCGCCATCCCATGCCCTACGGAGACCTGGAAGCTGAAGCAGTGCAGAGGTTTGCCTCCTTTTCCGATCTCGATTCTGGCGATTTGACCATCGAGGAGCGAGAGGAGTACGAGGCGCACGTCAGAGCGGGCACGGTGGTTTACGCAGGGGTGGACTATGAGGCAATCTTGCGGCAAGCGGAAAGAGAGGCAGACGTGATCGTCTGGGACGGAGGGAACAACGACCTGCCCTTCTTTCAGCCTGATCTCTGGATAACTGTGGCCGATGCTCTCCGGCCCGGCCATGAGCTGACTTACTATCCCGGAAATATCAACTTCAGAGCTGCGAAGATAATAGTGATCAACAAAGTCAACTCCGCTCCGCAGGAGGCAGTGAAATCCATCCAGGCAAACGCTACCCGGCTCAATCCCGGTGCGAAGGTGATAAAAGCAGCCTCAAGGGTTAAGGCAGAAGATCCTGAACTGATACGAGACAAAACGGTTCTGGTGATCGAGGACGGACCGTCGCTGACCCACGGAGGACTGCCCTTTGGGGCAGGAACGCAGGCAGCGGAGATCTATGGTGCCGCAAAGATCGTGGACCCTAGACCCTTTGCCGTTGGCTCCATAAAAGAGACCCTGGCCAGGTACAGCCATATCAGAGACGCACTGCCTGCCATGGGCTACTTTCCAGAGCAGATCAAAGACCTGGAGAAAAGCGTGAACAACGTCAAATGCGACTCTGTGATCATCGGCACTCCCATAGACCTCCGCCGGCTGATCGATATCAAGAAACCCTCAACTTCTGTCACATACGAGCTGGAGGATCTGGAGGATCTGGAGGATCTGGAGGAGCCGCGGCTGAGGGATGAGATCACGAAATTCATCGCCCATCAGAAGGCATGCGGGCGCCTGGCGGCCCGCGATGAAAAACCACAGGATAGAGGAGGCTTCACCCCTGACTAGGCCGGTGGTTCTGGCCTTTGGAGGCAATGCCCTGCTGCCCGATCCCGGCAACCCTGCCGCACAGGTTGAAAGGGCAGAAATCTTTGGCCGGGCATTGCAAAAGCTGCTGCCGAAAGAGGCGGGAATCGTGCTGGTGCACGGAAACGGGCCGCAGGTGGGAATGATCCTTCTCAGGATCGAAGCCACGAAGGACAGAATTCCTCCCGAGACCCTGGATATCCTGGTGGCAGAGACCCAAGGGAGCATCGGCTACCTACTCTGTCGCACACTGCGCAGCATGCTCCCGGAAAGGGAGGTTGCAGCCGTCCTAACACAGGTGCTGGTCGACCCTGAAGATTCTGGTATCGGGGATCCAACCAAGCCTGTTGGCCCGTTTTACTCTGCAAAAGAAGCAGAAGCCCTGATTCACAAAGAGGGATGGCGCTTGAAGGAGATTCCAAAAAAGGGCTGGCGAAGGGTGGTGCCATCACCCAGGCCACGGGAGGTATTGGAGATGCACACCATCGCCGATGCCGTAAGCCACGGCCACATCGTGATTGCGGGCGGAGGCGGCGGAATACCTGTGTCGAAAATAAAAGGGCGGCTGCAGGGAATCGAGGCTGTGATCGACAAAGACCTAACGGCGGGCCTGCTTGCGAGCGACCTCTGCGCAGATAGGTTCGTCATCCTCACGGACGTCCCACATATTTCAACTGGATTTGCGACTTCGCACCAAAGACCTATCACGAGCCTGGATGAGAAAACGGCGCGAAGGCTCTTGGATTCGGGAGAATTTCCTCCGGGATCGATGGGGCCGAAGGTAGGGGCTGCCCTCCATTATGCCATGGCCACTGGCTGTAGGGCGTTGATTACTGATATCGAGCATCTGGATGATGCACTGGCTAGAAGAGATGGCACCTGGATCGGAGATTAGATCAGGAAGCATGGTCACGACTTAATTGATATTTTGCTTGCCTGAACGAAAAATTTTAGTGATAGAGCGGCAAATCTTGATAGCATATAAGGGAAAAATTGTCCTTGGAGTGGGATGGATGCATGAAATCAGAAAGACGATAATAATCATAGTTGCGGCGGCATTACTATTGCCCATCCTGGCCTGTGGCTTCGATGGAGTGGAATACCGGCCGGGTGAAAAGGTGGCTGAAGATCTCTTCAATAAGGGCATTGGAAAACCATGGGTTGGTGGCGAGCCTTTCAAATCAACATCTTATAGCGAGACGAAGTATAGCTTTTCGCCGGGGCCCTACACCAGCTATCAGCTCATAGGGTATCTGAATGTAGACAATAGCTTTGGCATATCAAGTGATCGCGGCAGCAGCCTTCAGATCCAGCCGAGCCACGGCAGCTATCCTGTCTACGGATACTATAGCGGCAACAATCTGAGGGGAATTTTCATAGATCTTGGCGGATCAGGCGGCATGGTACAGATTTTCCCATACTTATAGAAGAGGGTATCCACCGAAAGCAACTCACTTTAGCTCAAAATTTAAATTCGAAAACCTCTTTATATTTTAAGCTCCTATCTTAAATGGAGCTGAGAAAAGATGGCCGAGAAGATTGACATGCCCACAGCAGCGGTGATAAAGGTTGGGGAGCGACTCAAGGATTTTTCCCTGAAAGACCAAAACGGCAAGGAATTCAGGCTTTCTGAGCAGGCGGGAAAAAAGGTGTTGCTCTCTTTTCACCCATTAGCCTGGACGTCGATCTGCGCAGAGCAGATGAAGTCTCTGGAAGCAAACAAGAAGATCTTCGATTCCCTGAATACTGTGGCCGTGGGCATTAGCGTTGATTCAGTCCCCTGCAAGAAGGCCTGGGCAGAGCATCTGGGAATAGCCGATACATCACTGCTCTCTGACTTCTGGCCTCACGGGGGTGTGGCGGCACTGCTTGGCTTATTCAGCGAACAGGATGGAATCGATGAAAGGTCCAATGTGCTTGTGAACAAGGACGGAAAGGCAGCCTTTGTCAGGGTCTATGAACGAAAGCAGCTGCCGCCCATAGACGAGGTAATAGGGGCGATAAAGAAGCTAGGTTAATATCTTCAAAATACCCCTCAGATGTGGTAGTGCTTCATTATTATGATTATTTCGCAATTCCTATTTTTAGCAGACTTCAGCCCCAGCGAACCTGCGAGCGGACTGTTGGCGGCCGCCAAGTGCCATCCGACCAATCATTATACGAATAAAAAGGAGGAACGCCACTGTAGTATAAAGATCCAATAGCAGGATATGCATTAAGATAGACAGGATTTCCTGTGTTGGGATCCACATAAAAATAGAGTGCTCTTCTCGTGTAGGGCTCTATGTAAGCATAGATCGGGTATCCTGTATTTGGATCAACGTAGGCCCTTCCTAGCCAACCGCTGGTATAATTGAGTGACTTCCAAAAGTAATAAGGATCAGCTACCTGCCTGCCATTAACAATTATGCTCCCTTTGGGCGCACCTCCCCATGTCCAGAGGTCATTCTTCAAATTCTGTCCATAAAGCCTCTGTTCATAAAGCCTCTGTTCATAAAGCCTCTGTTCATAGAGCTGGGGATTCTGGGCCTTGAAGTCGCTTATCCAGTTCTGGCCAAAATTCCCTCCCACTCCCTGAAAGCCGCTTGCGTTTAGGGCATAACAGCCTGATGCCAGAAATGCGATTAGAAATATGATCCCCGCTAATACAGCTCTCATTCTGAACCCTCCAAGGCTTGGTCTCTGAGCTATGATAATATAAGCTTTTCGCGGCTCTACATAACGAAAGTTAGTTTGTTCAATTATGGAACGAGGCCCAAAGCAAGTCAACCTTAGTGAAGGCTTGGCTATGATGCTGGTGCACCAGACGGCCGAAGTGCGGTTCGCTCTCAGCCCAATCCGATTAAACAGGATGACTGAGGTATGCTCTTACACCTGGTTCCAAGAGCAGCTTTCGGTCAAATGCAGCATTTTTCCCGGCTGCCTCGAAATATGCCTCATTCCGCTTGTCCTAATGGCGAGAACCAATAAAAAAGATCCAGTTGCGTGACATTTCCTAGACGGGCGGATTTTTCATTTTAACCCTCATAATTCCACGGCTCATACACTGGCTGATGAAAATCGGTATCTTCCAAGAGATTTTCATGGGACACTCCCATGATGCGCGGCCTCATACATGAAGAGATG
>CAZPUO010000144.1:0-7337 GCA_964589745.1 uncultured Methanotrichaceae archaeon | reverse complement strand
TAATTTTTCTGATGAATGCATTCAGAGTAAATCTGAGCGGGAGCTAAACACATACGGTATTTCATAGGTCTGCTAGCCGTTATAACGACCTCGTCTTGGATGATGGGGGTAACCTCTCAAGAGGATGCTAATGCAACATCAAGAATCAGCGATTTAAATGACATTATAAATAATACTATTTTAATAAATAGCGGCTTGAATAATATTATCACAAACGAAACAAATTCGAGCAATACGCGCCTAAGTTCATCGGACGTTGTTATCAACGCCACCAATAAGACAGCTTTCATTATCGGTAATGGACTAGCCGATAATGGATCTACTCGCAAGATAGGCGGGTCGATCAAGCCAAGTGCTTATCCAAGTAAGATGTGGTACGTGGTCCAAGGAGTGCCTCATGGATATGTCTGAGCTCTAAAATATTATCGAGATGATCTGTACAGCACCCTAGCATTGTTCTCATCGGATCAGGAAAATAATCAGCCCTTATAATAGTAGTAAATTCAACTAGAACACTACTTTTCTGTAATCTATCAATTTCTGAACAACATTTAATTTCCTATCCTGACATAATAAGTGAATTGTGCAGCTCACAATCCGGCCACATCCACCCTTCGACTTCGACCTTAGTGCCAGAATCTTCTCGCAAGGAGACGAGCGCATACAAAGGTATGAGGACGGGATTTACTGGCATGCCGTCCGTCTCGAAAATCAACCTGCGCTGATCCAAGTACGCTCAACAGGAACGACAAAAGATCCTGAAATTCGCGTTGAGATCGAGCAGCAGGGCACCAGCACCATTTCTCGGGATGCCAAACGCGAAGCAATGGCACTTGTTGAAAGGGTTTTCAACTTGGGGCTGGATCTGATGCCCTTTTACGAAGCTGTGAAACACGATCGCATTATGGCACAAATAACAAAGCGGCTGTGGGGTCTAAAAAGCCCAAGCACCGCTACCGTTTTTGAGGCCTTGATAGACTCAGTTATCGAGCAGCAGATCTCCCTTCGCGCTGCCTGGAGTATGCAGAGACGCTTGGTAGAGGCTCTGGGTGATGCTATGACCTGGAAGGGTAGGACCTTTTTTGCTTATCCAAAACCGGAACGACTGGCTGGAGCCAGCATTGAGATGCTTCGCAGCTATGGCCTTAGTGGCAGGAAAGCAGAGTATGTGAAGGGCATCGGTAGGCTCGTAATGAATGGCCTGGACCTTGATTCACTTTCTTCGCGAAGCGAAAAAGAGATTATTGAAGAACTCGTCAAAATCAGGGGCGTTGGCGTCTGGACAGCGGAAATGACTATGATTCGTGGGATGCAAAAGTATGATGCCATACCAGCAGATGATCTGGGGCTGCGCAGAGTCATAGCTAACTATTACAATCATGGCGAAAAGATCACGGGAGATGATGCTCGGCGCATAGCCCAATCCTGGGCCGGATGGCGTGGCCTGGCCAGCTTCTATCTGATCATGGCAGACCAATTGAGCGTTGAGGTTGTCTGATCAGGTACTCGTGATTGGAAGAAAGCTGAAGCCGCTTGGCATAGATGCCATATAACCTATTGGATGGCCTTAGAGACGGAGCACTTCCGCGAAAATTGTTTTAAAACCCTCATGATTCCATAACTCATACACGGATGATGAAAATCGGTATCTGCCAAGAGATTTTCATGGGAAAAAATCAATATCGAAATTGCCTTTAGAAATCTTTGCCCGATATGAATTGGCAGTAGCCGTAGCTTATCGGCCCAAGTTTCGTCGTCTCGCAGGGGAATCCCATGCACTGGAAACAGAGCGCCACACCTTTACGAAAGGCGCAGCTGGCTATCTTGCACATTCTGTTTTCCTTTGGTTGACAGCCTTCCTCTCCGTTAGGGCACTTCCCCAAAACCATGCGAGGACAAGCCTCGCAGGCAACACCGCAAACACCGATCTTCATAAATGAATCCTCTCTAGGCTGGCAAAACTATTATCTCGGGCAGCATAAGGTCATTTCGACGGACTGCACATTACTGCAGTGCTTCTAAAGAGCAACTATTAGCACATTTGCAGCCATAATAGTATAATATAATACGTAGGAGTATACTACTATTACTTGGAGGAGTCATGGCCCAGACCGAACCAAAAATACCCATATACTTTGCTAAAACTGCCAGAGTGGAGCTGGTGGAAAAGATATCCAATACGGATGAGGCGTGGCAGAAGATCCTTACACCAGAGCAATTCCGGGTGGCACGCAGGAAAGGAACAGAACCAGCGTTCACAGGCGCATACCACGACTTTCACGGCAACGGCATCTACAGTTGCGTCTGCTGTGGCACAGATCTCTTCGATTCTTGTGCCAAGTTCGATTCCAAAACGGGCTGGCCCAGCTTCTGGAAGCCTATTGCAGAGCAAAATGTGAAAACGGAAGAGGACAGGAGCTTTTTCATGGTCAGAGCTGAGGTTCTGTGCGCCCGCTGCGACGCTCATCTTGGCCATGTCTTCGACGACGGACCGCCACCCACCCACAAGCGCTACTGCATGAACTCCGCTTCTTTGAAGTTCGTGGAAAGAATTTCCCAGACAGCGACTTAGCAGGGAATCCCAATTTCTTTTTATCTCTGAATAAATTAGAAACAAAATGAAATCGATCAAAAAGAAAGCCTTATCAAAATGAATCTGATCGAAAAGATTGTTAAACCGACATTCATACGATATAATCAACCACAACTCTATTATCGCAGACCTTTTGGACAAAGTCAGCTACCTTGATATGCTCAGGATTCTTCTGGTAGCTGTAAAGGGCCTCCTTGCTCTCGAACTCTGAATTCAAGACCAGATCGTATGCAACGCCGTTGTTGCTGAAGTTTACGCCAACCTCGAAGAACTTGATCTCGTCGATCTTGTTGGGAAGTGCTTCCAGCTTTGCCTTCATCATCTGAAGATTGCCTGGCTTATCTGAGCCGTCAGCGGATTCTTTGAACTTGAACATCACTATGTGCTTGATCATCCAGTGGAAACCTCCTGAAACCCTCGCGAACGATTTTCCTGTTCTGCGGTCGTATCCGGAGTTTATAATGGTTTTCCCAGAAAGATTCTGCCTTTAGCGAAAAAGCTGCGCCGCCTTAATGTCTCGGAAGACATCTCCTAAATTAGGCTTGATATCGATCTCGATTTCTCATAATAACCCATTACGCCGCGTTTGGATCCGAACTACTTTGTCTCCTTTCCATCCCTCAAGGAGCAGACGTTCTCCGTCTGGGCTTCATCGATCCGCTTTCCGCAGTGCGGGCAGATCATACCCTCTTTTTGCTTTGCCTCTCTCTTCCTCTGCAGCACTTCAGAGAAACCAGCAGCGAGGACACCCGTCGGCAGCGCAAAGAGGCCGATTCCCAGCAAGACCACCATGGAGCCGATGAGCTTGCCCATCGGTGTGACAGGAAACATGTCGCCGTAGCCCACCGTGGCCAATGTCACCACGCCCCACCACATGGCAGCAGGAATGGATGAGAAGGCCTCCGGCTGGGCCTCGTGCTCAGCCTCGTACATCAGGCTGGAGGAGACTGTAAGCAGAATTATTATAGCGAAGAGCATCAAGCCCAGCTCCTCTTTTTTCAGCTTCAGCACGTCCGCAAAGGTCTGCAGGGACTCGGAGTAGCGAGCCAATTTCAGCACCCTGAAAAGCCTGAAGAGACGAAAGGCCCTCAGGAACCTGAGCTCCGGAAAGGCGAAGGGCAGATAGAAGGGAATGAAGGCCATGAGATCGATGATGGCCAGTGGAGTAATCATGAACCTCAGCCTGCCGCTAACCGGATCTTTGAATTTCGGATCTTCTGTGCAGCTCCAGACGCGCAAAATGTACTCCACAGTGAAAACGGCTACCGAGAAGATATTGAAGACATTGAATATCAAGGAATAGCGGCTATTGATCCAGTCTACCGTTTCCAGAACCACAGCCGCTACATTCAGCACTATCAGGCCCATGATGAGGGGATCGAAGTACTTGCTGTCCTCGTCCCCCGGCTCCAGGATGCCGAAGATGCGGGTTTTTAAGGACTGATCCATCGCTTCAGCTGGAAGCTGCGTCCTGAATATAAAGCATTCTTCTTTCTAAGGTGGTGTTCTTTTCTAAGGGCCGTCTTCGGCGTTTTCCTTCTCTTTGGCTTTCTTCTCCTCTCGCCGTCTCTGCAGCTCATCCACGAAGCCGGAGGTAAGGATGGACGTGGGAAGGGCGAAGGTAGCCACTCCTAATATTATTATCAGGCCGCCCACCACCTTTCCCAAGGGGGTTACGGGATAGACGTTCTCACCAATGGTGGTCATGGTCAGGGTAGCCCACCACATGGTGGCAGGGATGTTGGGAAAGTTTTTGGGCTGAGCATCGTGCTCCAAGAAGTAGACAACAGTCGAGGACAGAACCAGGAAGAAGATTATGGCCGAAAAGCTCATGGCCAGCTCGCGCTGCTGGGCTTTAATGACGTCTATTATGGTCTGGAGCGACTGGGAATACCGATGAAGTTTCAGCAGGCGGAAGGTCCACATAATCCTAAGACTGCGCAGAAGTCTGTGGTCCGTCGGGAATGCCAGCGCCAGATAGAACGGCACGATGACCATGAGATCTATGAGGGCCAGAGGGGTCAGCGCATACCTCAGCCTTCCCAAAAATGGATTTTTGTAGCTCGGGTCCACGTCGCAGGACCAGACGCGCAAAATATATTCTATTGTAAATATTATTATGGATATGTCCGAAAGGTAATTGAAAAGAGCCTTATGCTCCGCATAGATGCTCTCCACAGTCTCCAAAACCACGGCAGTGACGTTGAGGATCACCAGGACTAGGAGGAGCAAGTTCGCAAGCTCAGCTTGGCGGTCGTCGGGTTCTGTCGCTTCCAGGATCTCGTAGACCCGGAGCTTGTAGCTTTTGGCCATTCTCGCCTCCCTTGTATTCTATCTTAATATATACGAACTTGCCCTCTTTTTAACATGCGTGCTGCCTGCCTCCAGCTTGATGTCGCTCCCTGCAATCGGGAGAAGAATCTTTGCAGGGCGCTGGAGACTGCCCGCGAGGCCTTGCGCCGCGAAGCTGAGATCCTGGTATATCCCGAGCTCTTTCTCACAGGCTTCTGCTACGAAAACGGGGCGCAGGATTTTCCGCCTTTTCCTTCGCTTGATCCCTTCCGGGCGCTGGCACGCGAGCATGAGTGCCTGATCATCGGCTCCTTTCGCAGCGGCCGTCAAAACCTGGGGTTCTGCCTCGATGCTGAAATCCTGGAGCTGCGGCCCAAGATCCATCCCTTCGATGCGGAAAAGGAGCACTTCGATGGCGGCGATTTCATCTCGCCTGTGGCCACGAGGTGGGGCATGGTTGGCCTTGAGATCTGCTACGACCTGCGCTTCCCTGAGGTGGCGCGGGCTCTGGCCCTTCAGGGCGCGGACTTCCTGGTAACCGTGGCCCAGTTTCCGGCGGCCCGAAGGGCGCAGTGGCGGGCCCTCTGCCTGGCCCGGGCCATCGAGAACCAGATGCCCCACCTGGCCTGCAACTGGGCTGACGGTGGAGTCTCCCTGATCGTCAATGCCCGCGGTGAAGTGCAGGCCGAGGCCGGAACGGGGGAGGCGGTGATCGTGAACGAGATCGACCTGGCTTTGCGGGACGCGGTGCGCAGCGAGATCACCTGCTTCGCCGACCGGCGGCCGGAGATCTATTGAGGTGAGATCTTGAACGCCCGGACCAGGAATTTCCTGATATCGAAGTTCAGAGAGTACTATCTTGAGTCCTCTCTGGAGGTCCCGCCCTCCATGGAGGCACGCGAGTGGGGCTTCCTCCTCTTCGACGACACCGGAATGCGCCGCCACAAATCTTTCTTCAGCCGTGGCGAGCTGGCAGACTATGTGCGCAGCATGGTTCCCGCCCACGTCTATTACTCTGCCGCTTACTATCAGAGGCCTGGAGCGCCGACGATGAAGGAGAAGCTCTGGCAGGGTGCGGATCTGATCTTTGATCTGGATGCCGACCACCTGCGAAAAGCACCCAAATCCTATGGAGATATGCTAGCGCTGGTGAAAAAAGAGACCTTGAAGCTCCTCGGCTTTCTTATGGCGGACTTCGGGTTTGCTGAAGATAAACTTAGCATTGCCTTCTCGGGGGGCAGGGGCTACCATATCCATGTACGAGACCCTCGTATTCTCAGCTTGGGAAGTGACGAGCGCCGTGAGATCGTGGATTACCTGGCCGGGAGGGGTCTGGATTCTAAGCAATTCATTTCCAAAAGGGTGATTACAGGCGACTTTGGCGATGAAAAAGTCAGGGTTCTCAGGTGCTCTCCTGCAAACTCTTCTGGTTGGGGTGGCAAGTTGAATGCGGCAATTATCCAATTTGCTCAAGATATCTGCAGCCTATCCAAGAATGATGCAATAGATAGATTAATTGAAATAAAGGGTATCGGAAATGTTCGTGCTCCAAAATTTTATGAATATTTAAAGCTAGATAAGACCTTGGAGGATATAAGATCTGGGAATCTCGATAGTGCTAATGCAAGTCAGGAAATTTGGAGACATATTATTAATAATTATCTTAATAGTCAATTTGTGCAAATTGGTGGCGAGACCGACGAGCCCGTCACCGCCGATGTGCGCCGTCTGATTCGCTGTCCAGGAAGCCTGCACGGTGGTTCTGGCTTTCGGGCCACGCCGTTAACCCTTTCGAGCCTGGAGGCCTTCGATCCCCTTCAAGATGCTGTGGTCTTCGGGGACGATCCTGTGCCCCTGGAGATGCAAAAGCCCTTTCGCACGGAGATGAAGGGCGAAAGCTATTCCCTGGCCGAGGGCAGAGCGGAGGTGCCGCTGCACGCCGCCATCTTTCTCATGGCCAGAGGCGTGGCGGAGGCGCAAGCAAAGCTTTAGATCGATGAAAAATCTATATAGTATCCGATCTCTGATAGCAGGCCCGCGCAAAGGGCTGACGGAGGATGAATGGACCTGGCCAACACGCTCCGGGAGGAGCGCAAATCCGCGGAGCTGCAGCATCTGGATAAGGGCTTTTACCAGCAGGTTGGAGCCTATCTGGTTGGCCTGGGGCAGGAGCTCTCCGAGGTGGAGGACCCCTTCAGCGTAGAGGCCCAGATCCTCCAGGATACCCTCAAGAGCGAGAAGGGCAACGTGAACAAGCTCATAGACCAGCGGCTGAAGAAGATCGTTCGCCGGGCGCTCCGCAACGCTCGCTCCGATTCCAGAGATGACGCCTTTCAGGGGATGACCGAAGAGGAGGAGGAGACCTACAGGAGCCTTCTTTTGGCCATTGCCAAAGGCCGCGAGGCCATAATGGCTCACGTGTCTCACACCGAAAGGCCTTTAACGAGCAAGA
>CAZPUO010000143.1:0-7419 GCA_964589745.1 uncultured Methanotrichaceae archaeon | reverse complement strand
TGGAGCACCAATCACGCAGCTCTTTCTCGGTCTTGAAGCCCTTCTTCTTCATATATTTCATGACGTTGGAGTTCTCAACCAAGTCCTTTGGTGGGTTGAATAGTCTAGTTTCTTCCAGCAAAACAGAAGTCTGCTCTGATGCTTTTTCCTCAGCCATCTTTTAACCTACCTCCTCTTTTTTATGATTTTTCCCCATCATCCTAAAGAATTTGCATCTTTTCCCTCGATTTCTAGACGTCACTCGTAAAGTTAGACGCTTAAAATCACCTTTAGGTGACTGAGGATCAATCATAACGGTCAATAATGTTCATAATTAATAAAGCTAATGGTGGCAAATTTATTATAAAATTCAAATGTTATAGTTAGAGTGAATTGTTTTTTTCAACTTAAACCCATCCATTAGCATTTAAATTTAATAAGCTCTTCTAGAAATGATTGGAATCCAATTTTGATATTTATTAAAAGAAGATTTGGCCTTTCTAGAGCTTCAGGAATTAAATTGCGCCAGCTGAATCATGGCAGCAAAATGCCTTTCAGGTAGAAAGGATTGGACTTCACAATGCTGATTTTGCGCCAGCCTTCGAGGTCCGGCGCGCCAGGAAAGACGACCCCCGTGTAATTCGCAGACCTGGCTTTCTTGGTGCCGTCTCTGCCGCGCTCTGTCACCAGCGCATGGATGACCTTTCCCTCATAGCAATGCATCTTTTGGGCAGCTATCTCCAGCCAGAGCCTTGTCATAACCCTGGATCTGTCCTTCTTAATGCGGTCGGGCATGTCGTACCATTTAGCAGCTGCCGTGCCCGGACGCCGAGAGAATCTGGTGATGTTGACCTTGTCCGGTTGCAAGAGGGTTATGAGATCCACGGTCTGCAAAAAGTCGTTCTCCGTTTCTCCCGGAAATCCCACGATGACGTCTGTGATCAAGGTGAGATCCGGGAAATACGATCTAAATGCCTCCGCGATCTTCATAAAATCTGCTGCAGTATATCTCCTCCCCATGCATTTGAGGATTCTATCTGAGCCGGATTGCAGCGGCATGTGCAGAAATTTGTAAAGCTTGGGGCTGTGGAAGGATTCAATGAGCTCTCCCAGAATGGGACGTACCGTATCGGGATTCATCATTCCCACCCGGACCATGAACCCTCCTGGAATCTCTGTCACCATCTTCAGCAGCTCAGGCAGGCTGGTACCGATATCGATTCCATACGATGCCGTGTCCTGGGCGGCGAGCTGGACCTCCGCGATGCCAGATATTGCCAGCTTTTCCACAGCCTCGATCACATCCTCCTGTCTGCAGCTGACCAGCTTGCCCCTGGCCCTTCTGACTATGCAGTAGCTGCAGCTACCGTTGCAGCCCTCGGCAATGTTGACGATGCCGCAAAGGTCCCGGCGGGCGGCTCGGGGAGGAGATTGAAAGCTAATTCTGGATTGTGCCAAAATGGGATCCTCGAAGAGATCGGCAATTTTTCCTGCTGCAGATCTGTTCAGCAGGCTCAGGCGTTTCCGGCAGCTTATCTGGCAGATCGAATCCGGCGGGGCCGCGGAAAGGCATCCGGCCAATATCAAACGCTTTCCCTGCAGCTGGCGAAGCCTTCGCAGAATCTTTCGCTCCGTCTTCTCCGTCACGGCGCAGGTGTTCACTATCACAGCGTCTGCATCTTCCAGAGATGAGGGCTGATGGCCCATGGCCTGCAGGGCATCCGCTGTATCCTGCGAGTTTCCGAAGTTAGCGGTGCAGCCAAAGGTCTCTATGTAGAACTTCATTGCGCTATGGCATCGGATATGTCGTCTTGTTCTTTAGGCGTCGCCATCTCCTCTCTTCTGACCTGGTATATTCCTACTATCACTCCCATGATCGCGGGGGCCAGGAAGAATCCACCAATACCTGCCACCAGAGCGCCCCCCAGAAAAGAGAGCATCACCAGCAGTGGATGCATTGAGGACCTGGTGGATACGAGATAAGGCCTGATGAGCAGCTCCGAAGGGAGGTAGATCAGAGCTGAGGCCACCAGAAAGAAGGTCAGAGCCTCCCACAAGCCCATGGTGATGTACTTGTACAGGGCTACAGGAACTATGACTACCCAGGCGGTGAGAAAGGGCACCATTCCTGCTATGAAGACTATGCTCGCCAGAGCAAAAGGCCTGGGCAGCCCGAAGGCATAGAATATGATAGCGGCAATGATACTGCCCAGGATGGACGTATAGATCGTGCCGATAAAGATCCCGCTGAGGATCCTGTCTATGCGCGTTATGTACTTCCAGTAGGCCTCTACGTCTCTCTCTGGAAGAAGAGCGATAAGCGACTCCACGAAGTTCTCTCCGTCCACCAGCACAAAGTAGCAGACCGGGATGGAGATTATGAAGTTGATTATCCCCAAAGAAACTACTCTTCCGATTTGGAAAACGGGAATGGATGCAGCAATGGGCGCGACAATACCCACGGCGTTCTCCAGGCTGCTGGCCAGAATATCTTTCATCCTCGGGGGAAGATCTGCCGCTCCTCGCTCCATCAGAATGCCGAGGGCCGCCCTCAAAGCCTCTTGGTTATGGGCCAGAATAATGATCTGGTTGGCGACCTCGAGCATGCCCAGCCCCAGGATGAGAAATATAGGCACAACTATACAGATGGAGGCCACGATGGAACCCAGCCTCCTCCTGCGGAATTTGTCCCTGATGGGCCTGCCCACATAGGCAAAGACTGTGCCGAGGATCACGCCGTCGAGGAATGGAAAGAGAAAATAGATGACAAGGACTAGAGCAGCAATGGCAAGAACTAGTATGCCTTTGTGTTCAATGCACCATTGTCCCAGCTCAGAGTCCAAAGATCACACCAGGGGTAACTCGCAACTCCTTGATAGATATGAGTAACGCTTTGTCAGCTTTGGATGCGTTTGGCGAGGATTCTCCGGCTGAAAACATCCGCCAGCTAGGCGCAGGCTTGCGAGAGCATCTCCTCCAATCTCTCCTGCTTCTCTTCTGGCTCCGAGTTTTGCTCCGCGACCCATGCTATCAGCTTCTTTATCGGCTCTCCGCGGTCGATGATGTCTGCGGCCTTTTCCATGCCATCCCTGAGATTTGCTGTATGGCCCGTGATGTATAGCAAAGGCGCAGCATTCAGGCAGACGATCTCTCTACGGTATCCGGTGTCTTCACCAGAAAGAACTTTGAGCAGGTTTATCGCCTCCGTGCTTCTGTCGCTCCCGCAGAGGATGGATGATTCGTCTCCTTTCTTCACGCCCAGCTCCTCGGGGGAGACGGTGAACTCTTCGATCTCTCCATCCTCCGTCAACTCTGCCACAAAAGACGATCCAAGGGAAGATAGCTCATCCATGCCTCTTTCGCCATCCGTATTCCTTCCGTGAACAACGAATGCCCTCCGATAGCCGATCTCCTTCATGGCCCTGGCGATGGGCACAACCATCTCGCTTGAGTACACTCCCCGGACACCGATGGTGGGCAGAGCTGGATTGGCCAGAGAACCGGCGATATTGAGGATAGTCCCGAATCTGATCTGAGACAGAATTCTGTACAGAGCCTGGGGGTGCACCTTGCCGCTCATGCCGTTGAAGATGCCGATACCTGCTCGCTCGATGCTTCTCTTGACGAGGTCGACGTCGCAGTCCACATCCACACCCAGCGTCTCCAGGATGTCCACTGCGCCGCATCTGGAGGTTATGGCTCTGGCTCCATGCTTTGCCATTTTTATGCCGTCGGCTGCAGCGATTATGGAGGCGGCGGTGCTGATGTTGAAGGTCTTGATGGAATCCATGCCGGTGCCGCAATTTTCCACAAGAGGGCCATCCACCTCAGGGCAGACCTTCACGGTATCTATTTCGTAGATGGCTTCCCAGATACCTGCGATCTCCTGAGGAGTTGCTCCCTTTGTCGTCATGGCGGCAAGGAATGCGCCCTGCTGCAGGTCGGGTTGTTCATTTTGAAGGATCTGCCTGAAAAGATCGTTGGCTTCTGCTCGTGTCAGGCTTTGGCCTTTTATCAGGGCGTCCACCTTGCTTCCGAAGTACCTCATACTCTCTTCCATTTTAACACCTAAACCCCACTGATAACGGATTTCAGCCCTCTTCTATGCGAAGAATGGCTCAATGCATCCTGAATATTCGTAAGAGTTGTCCTCTTGGTTAAGATCCAATCGGCTTTGATCTTCCCCGAGATCAAAAGCTCGACAGCCTTCCTGTTCTGGCCGCTGGAGCAGCCATAAGCTCCCGTAATCGTCAACTCCCGATAGTGTAGCGACCGAAGATCCAACGGTTCTTCGTAGTTTCCGCTCTTCGGGCCGGAAAAGACAGAGATCCTGCCTCCGGGTGCGAGCAGACTGAGCAGGCCCTTATCCACCTTGACCTCGGGCGTGGCAGTCAAGATCACGTCCACTCCTCCCTTGGTCTCATCGGCCAGGATATCAGACAGAGACTCGTTTTCCTCGACGGCCCGGGCTTTGGTGTGTCTTTTAATCTCCCGGATCCTATTCCCCAATTTTTCTACGATTATTATCTTTTCAGCTCCCAGGTGTTCTGCCAGGAGCGCATGAAGGCAGCCGATGGGACCTGCTCCGAAGATCAGGACGACATCTCCTTTACTGACTTTGGCCTGTTCTTGGCCGTTAATGCAGCATGCCAAGGGCTCGGCCAGGGAGGTCAGGGCTGGGTCGGAGACTTTTGGCAACACGTTCAGCCCTCTGGAGATGCATTCTGGAGTCAGGGCCAGCATCTCGGCAAAGCCTCCGTCGCGGTTGAATCCCAGGATCTTCATGTCATGGCAGCGGTTGTCCTCGCCTCTCTGGCAGGGTCTGCACCGGCCGCAGGCGATTCCCGGCCATACCTGGACTCTATCTCCAGGGACAATCCCGCATTCCATGTCGATCTTCACCACATCTCCCACAATCTCATGCCCCAGGACACGCGGGTAGGCGAGGTCTCTGTGGCCATTTTTTAGCATTTTGACATCTGTGCCGCAGACGGCACACGCCTTCACCTCAATGAGGGCTCCGCCCTCCGGGCACCTTGGGTCAGGGCGATCGACAAGCTCCAGGAATCCAGGCGCGCTCAGGACGGCAGCTTTCATTTCCGGAAAAATGAGTTAAGAGGGCGGATGGGCCTTCTACTTCTTGGGCAGCTCGACGGTCATAAGCACGTGATCCGTCTCTTCCACTAGCTTTTCTCGGGGCACGCCATGGATTCCTGCAAGCAGGGCAGCCCCGCCCATGCCCACGCCCTCTTTGACGTATCCCTGAGCATAGATCTGCACCGGCTGGATCTTGGACAATTCCAGGCCGGGATCGACGTAGTAGTAGGGCCAGTCTGTAGATTCGACTATCTCCTGGAAGCTGGCGGTTTTATCCTCCACGATATATTTCGTAGTGGCGATGGAGATGTCTCCTTCGATCTGCAGGGCAGCTCCCATGGCCAGCACAGCTGCCATCTGGGTTCCGCCAGCCAGCACGACCTTGGCTCCTTTCAGCCCTCGCATCAGTCCGAGAGCAGACGGCATCATGGGATCGCCCAGTTCAGCTACAGCTCGGAGAGGATCATTTTTTAGACTGCCGTCCGCTATTTCTGCCCTTTTCATTGCCTCTTCCACCACTCGTTGCTTCAGCTCTGTCGGGTTGGAAGCAAAGCTGCTGCTGACGTTGACGCGATAGCCCAGCGCTCTCAGGACCGCAAGAGCGGTGGTAGTGCCGCCGGCTATGGATTCTCCGATGAAGACGCAATCCGAGAGTTTAGCTAGCTTTTTTCCGAGAAGGCATGCGTTTTCATAAAGGGCCTGAGCGTCCGGAACGGCTCGATGCAGGCGGATATCTCTGCCCGCCGATCCGCCCAGTTCCACGTAAGGTATGGCCGGCTTCTTGCGAAGGCCGGAGGCCGCGAACAGGGAGGGAATGCCGGTCAGGTTTAAAGCCGCCTTGGTGACTATGGCCGGGGTGGGCGAGCCTCCCGGAGCCTCAGGCAGCTCGGGCATGGTGATGATTTTGTTGGTCTCCACCAGCTCGGCATCGGCGCCGGGGGTGTAGTCGGTGAGCTCCGGCGTGGTTCCGGCGGCGCTGATGCCCGGTATTTTTCCTGTATCTGTGTTGGAGATGATGCAGAGGAAGAGGGGCCGCTTGGGCCGAAATTCGAAATCAGGGTAGATCCATTTAGACATAAATCTAAGGCCCGATCTGCAACTATATGAAACCAACGCCAGTAGGCTTAATTTAACTCAATCTTGTTTGTTTGACACTCAAGCTCACTTTGGCCACAGGCATTGTCGAACTTTTGGAGGTGCCTTCTTCTGCCATTGAGAAATCAGTAGGAAATGGACTATACATATTATCAGATGTCATCTATCCCAAAGGCGTTCCTGCAGAATCGGTGACATCTATGCATTTGGCTGTGAATAAGAATAGTATAAATATTCTAAATAGAAAAACTATGTCACATGAATGAGGCTCTTGAGAGAATCAGGGATCAGGCCGGGCCCTGCGGCATCATCTGCGCTGCTTGCCCTCTGGGAAACGGCATGGTTGCAGAAAGCGCCGCCCTGACGAAGAAGCACATCTCCGAATGCAAGATCCCCATGTGGTCGCCATATATTCCTGGCGGAGAGACCATCGACTGGACAGCGGTGGACCGGGGGCTGGACTGGATGGTGAGGAACGCCTGTTGCGCTGGATGTGCAAACGGTGGCGGCCCGCCCGACTGCACTATAAGAAGCTGCGCCAGGGAGAGAGGATACCTTCTATGCAGCTCCTGCAAAGATCTGGACGGCTGCAAAAAATTCGAGTGGCTCGCTGAGCACGGCTCACAGCTGAAGCAAAGCCTGATGGATAATCGAAGTCTATCCAGGGAGGAGTACATCAAAAAGATGAAGGACAAAATGCCCTGGTAGCACCATTTTCTTGCGGTCAGAGTCCATCCTGAGCTTTCGTCCGGGAGATTCGCAGGCATTGGACAGAGATAGGTCGAACCCAGCACTTGGCGATGAAGGGAGTTATATCACGTGAGCGTCATCGGAAGAGATTAGCGTCATTCAAAGAGGCACACCTCCACCATCTCCCCTGCCTCGATGCCTTCTTGCTCCTCGGCCACCATCACGAAGCCGTCCGCCTGCGCCACGGAGCTGAGGATGCCCGCTCCCGAGACCATGATGGGCTCGGCCTCTTCGCCTTTGAGGGCAACTCTCACTATGCTCAAGTATCCCGGTTTCGAGGCGATCTTGCGGGCAAGCCTGGCGCAGGTCCTGGGCATGACGTCGTCCAGGTGAGCCATTTTCTTGATGGCCGGACGGATAAACAGGTAGAGATCCGAGAGCGCGGCCACCGGATAGCCGGGCAGGCATATCACAGGCTTGCCATCAACTATCCCAAAGGCCCAGGGCTTTCCGGGCTGAAGGCGCACGCCGTGCACAAACAGCTCGCCCATCTCCGCC
>CAZPUO010000142.1:4846-7450 GCA_964589745.1 uncultured Methanotrichaceae archaeon | reverse complement strand
AGGCCAGAATAGCCTGGCGTATGACCTCCGTCTGACTTCCCGCATAGCCTTTCTCGATGATCCTCTTTATGGCTATCTCGTAGGGGGCACCAAGATTAATGTTCATGACTAAGCACTCTATGCTCATTAAATAGACATTAGAGCATATATAAAGATTGTTCGCCCCATGGTTTTTTCATATCCCGGTACTCCTCAGAATGGATGCCAGGAGGGCTTCCTTCACTCCGGGTCGAGCGGGATCGCCGCTTGCCCCGCCCGCCTGCCCGCGCGCCCGCTCGGTGGGGGGGCGGCAGGGATGCGGATTGGCGGCATGTCCTGGGATCGCTGCCGGAGAGGGTCTTCTCCGCGCTCCACCTCTTGTGCATCATGTGCGCTGGCTTTTCTCATCATCAAAAATGCGATAAAACACCGTATAAGATCGTGCCACATGCAGGCGATAGAGCTTCCTGAAGCCGGTGAAATGCAGTGCTTCCTTATCGCCGCCACTTCCTGGAAAAGGATCATCTTTAAGTGCCAGGCATCGCTCTTTGACAAGCCGCTTGCTTTTCTCAGGTAATGATGACAGGAATTGCAGGGCTTTTTCTTCAATCAGCAATTGATAGGTCAAAGGCGCAGCTCCACGAACTTACCTTCGTTTTCGATCTTATCCATATCAAGGAACAGCCGCAACTTTTTCTCATGCTCAATCATCTCTTCGAGTAGATTTGCGAATGTTTCTCCTGGCCTCTTAAGGTCGGATAAGCCCTCCCAAACTTCGCGGGTCACAGGTATGCGTTTATCAGCTACTTCGCCCATGTAAGGACTGTAAGGATTGTAAGTGATTTATGTCTTGTGGTAATAGTTCTTTACAGCAGAGATCGTAACCCAAATCCTTGGTCCGTCAGAAATACGCGACCATCGGCGGCAGGACTTCCACTTCGACCTGCTCTTGTACCACAGTCTGTGACGCCTGGTGGCCAGCTGCAGTCGTGGGTAGCGGAAGGATTGCAGCTTGGGCAGCGATGGTCAGGACAGAACCGCGATGCTCGGGTGGCCGTGGCGCGGGTCGCCTGCACTCCGATCGAGCGGGATCGCCGCTGGCCCCGCCCGCATGCCCGCTGGCCCGCTCGTGGGTGGGGGCGGCAGGGATGCGGATTGGCGGAAATGGGGCGGTAGGGATTCGGCTTGGCAGCACGGATGAAGGCAGCTTGTCCAAGCACGCCGTCCCACGCCTTCAAGTAATCTGTGGCCGGGTCCTATGAAATGTATCGAGGTGCCGAGATCCCGGCTGTCACTGGCGTTATATAATTATTTTAATAACAGAATATGTAGAAAGAAGCTTGCTCACTCGATGCCACGTTGGGCGCAATAATCATCGAGCGAGATATACTGATTCTTCTCTTTCAAGAGCTTCTTGTACTGCTTATCTGCATAAGCTTCCAATACAGGCTCTTCTTTGCAAACATTCGCTGCTGCCATCACTACCTCTTATGTTCGCACTCAGTTATTAATTTTCCCGTACGCTGAATCTCTCTTTTTCGGAAAGAGATCCGTGATGTACACTGTGTTCTCATCCACAAAGTACACGGTTCTGAAATCTCCAATTCGCAAACGATACATGGGCGGCCTTCCGCTGCCACCAATGATGTCTATATCGCAGCTTGCTCGTGGTTTGAACGGGTCTTTCTCCAGCTCCTTAAGGTGCTTTTTGATATTTTTGACACGCTTTTTATCCAGGCTATCGAGATACTTCTGAACATCTGGAGAAAGCATTACTATGAACGGCATTATTTGTACCTCATCGCCAGAACTGCCATAGCGCTTCACCTCAGCCCTTTCTGCTCAGAATGGATGCCTCGGGCGAAAAAGCTTTTGGGTGGCCGCTGGCGCGGGTCGCTTGCACTCCGGTCGAGCGTGGATGGCCGCTGGCCCCGCTCGCCTGCCCGCTGGCCCGCTCGTGAGGGGGGCGGCAGGGATGTGAATTGGCAATGCGGTTGAAGGCAGTCCACAACGGGAGAATTGCACCCGCGCAATCCCGGAGCTGCCCGTCTATTCAACGCTAAGGCTAGTGGTGGCCGAGGAGCCGGAACTGCTCGACAAGATATATATGCTGTCTGAAGACACAATACTGAGGCGGCAAAGATCCCGAAATTATCCAAGAGGGATATGCATAACGACTGAACGAACTACAGATTACATTATTAGCTTGGTGCGAGAACTCTCCAAATTGCCGAAAGAGACCGAATGGGTAGAGTTCAAGCACAATTACGCTGAGCCGAAGGATATCGGTGAATATATTTCTGCGCTATCAAACTCGGCTGCATTAGAGGGTAAGGTCTCTGCCTATATTGTGTGGGGCGTCAATGATGGCGAGCATGCGGTAGTAGGCACTCAGTTTTCACCAAGGGCGACAAAGGTCGGTAATGAAGAATTGGAGAATTGGCTACTCCGTGCGTTGAGGCCGAAAATTCATTTCCGCTTCTTCGAGGTCCAAGTGGATGGGTTACCTGTGGTGTTGCTGGAGATCGAACGCACTTTCCGCCAGCCGGTTCAATTCAATGGGAATGAGTTCGTCCGTGTCGGCTCATACAAGAAACGACTCAAGGATTTTCCTGAGAAGGAGCG
>CAZPUO010000142.1:0-4836 GCA_964589745.1 uncultured Methanotrichaceae archaeon | reverse complement strand
GCGGCGTAGCTGCCGAACGGGTTTGTGATGAGGATGTGCTCAAGCTGTTGGATTATCCGGCCTATTTCGACTTGCTGAAGCGCCCCTTGCCGGACAGTCGTGCCGGTATCCTGGAAGCGCTGGCCGACGATAGGCTAATTGCACCATGTGAGGCGGGTGGTTGGGATCTCTCCAACCTCGGCGCGATTTTGCTCGCCAAAAGGATAGATAGCTTCTCAGCACTCAGGCGCAAATCTATACGAGTGATCCAGTACCGTGGAAACAGCCGAATTGAGACCATCAAGGAACATATCCCTGTGAAGGGCTATGCCTGCGGTTTCGAAGGGCTTATCGAATACATCAACGGCTTACTGCCTTCCAATGAATTGATTGGAAAAGCCTTGCGTAAGAGAGTACCTATTTTCCCCGAGTTGGCAGTGCGCGAACTTGTAGCCAACGCACTCATCCATCAGGATTTTTTTGTCGTTGGCGCAGGGCCGATGGTAGAAATCTTCGCTGACCGCATCGAAATCACCAACCCTGGCGCCCCGTTGGTGGACACGAATCGTTTTGTTGACACGCCACCTCGATCGCGTAACGAGGCACTAGCCTCACTCATGCGGCGCTTTGGAATTTGCGAAGAGCGAGGCAGTGGCTGGGATAAGATAGTTTTTCAGACGGAGTATTATCAACTTCCTGCTCCCCTACCAGAGGCCACAAGCGATCACACTAGGGTGGTGCTGTTTTCGCATCGTCCACTGACCAAGATGGACAAAGCAGACCGCATCAGGGCGGTATATTTGCATGCCTGTCTGCGTTACGTTAACCGAGAATACACGACGAATACCTCTGTTCGAGAGCGATTCGGAATCGAACAGAAAAACACTGCAATTGCCTCACGCCTTATCCGTGAAGCGGTGGAGACAGGTTTCGTATTGCCCTACGACCCAAATGCAGCCCCGAAGTTGATGCGCTATATTCCGTTCTGGGCCGACCCAACGAGGGACAGGGTTACTTGATTTGCACTTAATTTGCATTCAATTTGCACTTAATTTGCATTCAATTTGCACTTAATTTGCATTCAATTTGCACTTGGTTTGCATTCGGTTGCACCTAATTTGCGTTTATTTTGCACTTGATGGGTACTTGATGGGTACTTGATGGATACTTGATTTTGAATTAGCCCAACGAACCAACGATTAATTTAGCTGCTTTTGTCGCAAGGTGAGTAATTCGGCTGCGAGCAGGGCATCTGCAAGAGGCAGGACCGATCCGCCGCATTCCTGGTCGCGCGTGATCGCCGCTGGCCCCGCCCGCATGCCCGCGGGCCCGCGCGTGAGGGGGCGGCAGGGATGCGGATTGGTGGTGATGGCGGCGGTAGGGATTCAGCTTGGCAGCGCGGATGAAGGCAGCCCGGCAGCGGGGAATCGCATCCTAGCAAGCTCTCCGGAGCTGCCTGTCCATTTGGCGCTGACAGCAGGTAGACTAGGCAGCGTGCCAAGCTCATCGTCGCCACCAGTTCTACTACGCCCTCTGTAAGCAGTAAGAAGATGTTTATCGAGTCACGAAGGGCCTGAGCCGAGGCAGGCCTCCGCGCCTCTGCCACGCGGTAATTTCTCGGAAAGATCAGAACAGTTTGATCAAATGAAAAAGCTTTTGGGCGAGTAATCCCTTTTCCACTCCATGCAACACGGGCTGGAACTGAGAGAAAAAAAGTCGCGCAAAGCGCGGTTAAAGGAGGTGGTATTTAGAATATTCAATGACGACGTGATGATCGGGCTTGCAGTACTTCTGGCTGGTGTTGTGGTTCTTCAGCTCTTTTTTGAGTTCTCACCGGCAATGAAAATGATTTTTCAGTACGTGAACTACATCATCATTGCAGCATTTGTTGCTGAATACATTTCGAAGCTCTATGTTGCGGATTCTAAAAGCTTATTCGTAACCAATCCCCAGCATATTCTCGATCTTTTTATAATTCTACTTGCATTAATCGATCTCTCAAAATTTGAGTATTTCTCCTTCTTACCAAATCAAGCCGAGTTTTCACCGATTTTGCGATTGCTTCGAATAGTACCTCGAGTGCTTTTGGCTCTATTCTTAGCTGGCCGCACTGCAGAAAGGGTGATGCCTCATACTGAAGAAGCACCTAACCATGAGACATCTGAGATGAAGGTTGGAATGCTCGATTCTGCTGGCAAAGTCAACAGGTGTCTTATGAAAGATATGAGCTGCTCGATTATTACAGATGGAAATCCACTTTGGATAGATTTTCAAAATATTAAAAAAATAGATCTCAATTTTATTGAAGAAGCCACTGATCTTCCTTCTGCGGTAGTTGAAAGCAAGCTGATTAAAGAATCCTTCCCGCGGATCGATTACTTTGAAAATATACCCACCATACTATTATGGGACTCCCAACTCAACTCCATCGATCCAAATACGGGTGAACTTAATATCGAGACAAATGATGTACTTGTCGCTTGTGCAGATAGAAAGCTCGTCACGCTAAGTACGGGAAAAAGCAATTTGTTTGATAAAATATCTAGTCACGGGCTGCCTCTCGAAAAGGAAAATTTTCCAATTAGGGTACTTTATTCCCTTCTCAGACAAAAGATAGATGATTATGGAGAAATAGTGCAAGGCATAGAACAAAAAACTATCGGATTTGAAGAGATCCCAGTAAACAGGACGTCTCCGCAATTCCTTGAAGAGACTTTTCACTTCAAAAAAGAGATTCAAAAGATCATCAGTAATCTTTGGCATTTCAACCAGGTCTTGCATCATATAAAGGGCGATAAGAATTTGGTTCTAAGAATTAACGACAGCAGCTCCCACAATTTTGATGATCTATATGCAGAATCAGAGTATATGTATGAGACAGCTCAGAATATCAAGGATAGCCTAATCTCATTGATAGAACTGCATATAAATACTGTGTCTTATGACATGAACAGAGTAATGAAGGTGATTGCGGTCATTACCTGTCTTGCTGTTATTCCTTCCATCGCAGGAGGACTTCTTGGCGTTAATCTAATAGATCAACCATATCCACTAAAAATAACTGAGATCTTCTTAATCGTATTTTCTCTTATGCTCATCGGCCTATATGCCTTCTACAAAATGGATTGGCTGCGATAATCGAGCAATAATGCTGGCATTTAGCCTCATCGATAACGATTATGTAGAAAATATTTAAAGATCAAATGAAAAACTTCCTTGAATGAGCCGTTCATGCGGTATGGAGTGTCTCAATCACAAAACGCCTTTATTGCTTCAAGAGTGTAAGCTTGCCATTTAAACATGCTCTCGGAAGGGAATCTGAAAAGATGCGTTTTCTGCCCGTATCCGACTTCCATATATCCATTTTCGACATCTATCGCTATTATTTTCTTGAGGTCCATGTTAACTGGCTTCCTATTGCCGTTGAAAATAAGCCGCCTATTTGTAAGGATAAACTCCCCTTCATCATCCTTTACAGTCTCCTCTACAGATTGTGCAGGTCCGGAAGAATAACCTCCAGTGCTGAATCGTACTCCTTTGGCAACCTTGAAGCTTACTCCAGAGTAGCTTCCCGTGGATCTTACACGTCTTGTCTTTGACTTGAAATGGTCCGCTCTGCCTAGCTTTAGAACAGCCTCGCCCTTTTTTATTATAATAGGCACGGAAACTCCGATAGGAGCAAGCTGGATCTGCCAGTTTGCCAAGTTATACCAGCCATTGAGATCCCTAAAGCCCAAATGTTCTGCAGGACCTTGGATAAGAGTCATGCCATCGTTTTTTGAAGGATCTGCCCATTTGGCACCACAAGATTCACAAACTATCCAATGCTTTTTAAATACCAACCCCTCAGTCTTAACTTTTAAGCCCTCTTCGATATTGCAGATCGGACACTTCCAAAGAACCTGGGGTATAGCGCTGACCTCAAAGGGCAAGTCGATTCCTCCTTATTAATAGTAATGATTGAAGCTTCAGACGAAAAGGCTTTTGGCTGAATAGATCTTATGAAGCCACAGAAGGAATGCAATGCCTCTAAAGCCTCCTAAATATGTTACAACTCTCCGAGATTTAATTTATTGGTCATATGCAGAACTCATAGCCAGGGCGGCCGGCTTTGATAATAATTATGGCTTCGTCGTTTCTCGATACAAGTTGCTAAAATCCGGAGAAATGAAGTGGTCGTCATCGATGAGTGATTGCCAGAAATCATTGGAAAAGGGGAACATATGCACTTACTGTGGCTCAACTGAGGACATTTGCATGGATCACATAATCCCGATATCCAGGGCGGGCGTGGACCCAAGAGTTTTGCGGCTCTTAGATTCAGGAGATAATTGGGTTCCTGCATGCAGAAAATGCAATAGTAGTAAGGGTGATCGCGATGTATTCGAATGGTACGGCAAGGACAATTTTGATGAGATCCCAAAGCTGGTTCTCGCAAAATTTCTAAAATTATCATATTGTTTGCATAAAACACAAGGGACGCTCAACTTAGGTGATATGAATTTTGATGGCACGTTGGACATTTATGATTTGGGTGTTGTGGTCACTAACCTGATCTACAAGCTGTCCAAAAAGTCAGGAAAATAATCTTGATCCCTATTCAAATGAAGACTACATCGAGCGGCTTGGAAATAGGGATGTAGCCTGCGTTCCTGTTGCGCATTGCATCCGCGATGTTTAAAAATTTCTCTTTATCGCATGTTGTGGAAATTATGGAAAAATAAGAGATCTCATTTTTTATCCATTGCTCCAAGTGGTTTGGCAAGGTGGAGTGGGTCTTTTATCATTTCCTTAAATTCTAATAATAGCGTAGCCATCGCCTCATCGCGAGTTGAAATTTTTTTCTTTTCCTGATAT
>CAZPUO010000141.1:0-7457 GCA_964589745.1 uncultured Methanotrichaceae archaeon | reverse complement strand
AGCTTGTAAGCAGCAAGGCTAGAGTTTACCGTTTTTCAGTGATAATCGAGAAGGATAAAGACGGCTATTTTGCGTTTTCTCCCGAGTTGCAGGGGTGCTACTCTCAAGGCGATACTTTTGAAGAAACCCTGGAAAACATCAGGGACGCCATCAGGCTCCACGTAGAAGATCGGCTGGAAAGTGGCGAAGAAGTCCCTCAGCCGGAATCCGTCAGCTTGACCTCGCTGGAAGTCGCAGTATGACGGAGAAGCTCCCCAGGGTGAGTGCTGCCGACGCGGTGCGAGTGTTGGAAAAGGCAGGATTCTTCCTAGCTCGCCAGAGTGGAAGCCACAAGATCTACAAGAATGCAGAAGGGAAAAGGGCTACTGTGCCATTTCATTCTGGAAAAGAGCTTCATCCAAAGGTCTTGAAGAGCATTTTGAGAGACGCAGATCTGACAGTTGAAGAATTTCTAGAGCTTATGAAATAGAAAAAATTGTACGATCAGGCTTCAATGGTATTTTGAACAGAGCCTTAGCCCGAATGCCTGACCACCTGGGCACGCCAGCCCCCCCGTGCGGGCGCGCGAGCGGGCCCAGGCGGGCGTACAGCTGCCACGAGCGGCCCCGCGTCCGAGGAGCGCACGAGAACGAGAGCGGACCCAACCCTGGAGGCGAGCGCTGGGTATTAGGAAGATCTGGTGGCAGAAGAGAATGAAAAATAACCCCACCCTAAAGCCTTCGATATTCAACGCTTATCCTTGATCGATTTCTAGCAGCAGCGCTTCTATTTGTTTCTTGAACACAGGCAGCTTGTTCTTCACAACATCCCAGACGAATATCCCAATCTACACCGAAGTAATAATGAATCAACTTATCTCTCATTCCAGTGATCTTGCGCCATTCGATCTCAGGATGATCATCCTTGAGATCTTTGGATAGATTCTTTGTGGCTTCACCAATTACTTCTAGGCTTCTTACAAAGGACCTTCTGAGATGCGGATCGCCAACAACCATTCCGAGATCAATATTCCCGGAAGTTGTTGTTAGGTATTCAATCTCATCAAGAATGTGCTTTAGAAACGCTTTATCTTTAATCAGCCCAGACCATCTCTTTCTTCACATATGGGCCGATATAAGGGCTCAAAGAGTTTGGAGTGACAAGATCTACCTTGCGCTGAAAGAGGTCTTCCAGGAAGAAGGCAAGATTCATGAAATTGTCGAAGGTCGGCTTCTCGAACTCCGCCAGTATGTCAACGTCGCTGGTTTCTTTCTGCTCGCCACGGGCAAAAGAGCCAAAGACGCCAATCCTACTGATTCCGAAACGTTTTTTTATTTCTTTTTTATGGCCTCTAAGGATCTCGATAATATCCATTCTTTCAGCATGCATCTTTTCAACTTTCATCCGCTATATTGATTAGCAATCAAGAATTAAAAACTACCTATTAGCATTCAGATTCCCCTAATTGAAGGATGAGTGTTTAGATTATTACTACAAGCCGATCACAAGATGATGACAGGCTTAACGTTAGCGATAAGCTCTAGAGCATAAATGTACCGATCCAACGATCCTGGCGCGGGAGGATTGTAGAGAGCCAGGAGACTCTCATTATAGAGCCGTCCCGAAGCTCCAGGTTAGCAGAATAGACGAAAAAACTAACAGCCAGCTCTAAATGCTACCGCCACTGATTCAAGCCTTCATCGGCTCCCAGCTCCCCAAGCCCCCCCCCGTGCGGGCGCGGGCGGGATCAGGCGGGCGACCGTTCGCCCACGAGCGGCCCTCGCGTCCGAAGGCGGCGCACGAGAACAAGATGCGAGCAAGGGAAGGCGATGCAGGCTAAGTATTCTTAATAATCTCAATAAGCCGAATGGCAAGACTAAAACCTGGGCCTGTCAAGCGATGAATACCGAGCATAGTTTTATTTTCCAGAAACGACCACTTATCAGAAAGATGCAGCTGATAAAAATAATAATAGAAAAGCATCCCGACGGTTATGTTGCCTACCCCATCGACGTCAAGGGCATAGTAGCAGGAGAAGGCGAGACCTACGAGGAAGCCCTTGCAGATGTGAAATCCGCCATCAAGTTCCATCAGGAGACCTTTGGCTTTGGAGGCCAGCAAGGAAGTGATCAGCGACCATGACCGAAAGTCGAGTGATTGTTCCGTTGGTTGAGATTGAAAATTTCTCTTGCCGCTGGAAGATCAAAGAGTTCTCCTTATTCGGCTCTGTCCTGCGGGAGGATTTCGGCCCACGGAGCGATGTAGACGTCCTGGTGAGCTTTGTGGAGGGCGCAGCCTGGAGCCTGTTCGATCTCGTGAAGATGAAGGCTGAGCTAGAAAAGATCTTCGGCAGAGAAGTGGACCTTGTTGAAAAGGATTCTCTTCGCAATCCCTTCAGGCGGCATGCCATCATGAATGGCAGAGAAGTCATCTATGCGACCGGATGAGCGCGATGCGGCATACCTCTGGGATATGCTGGATGCAGCAATTGCCATAAGAGAATTCTCCGCCGAGATGACCTATAGTCAGTATGTCCAGGACAAACGGACTAGAATGGCAGTAGAACGTGCAGTGGAGATAATTGGAGAGGCTGCCCGTAACATCACGGAGGACTTCAAACAGAATCATCCGGAAATTCCCTGGCCAGGCATCATTGGCCAGCGCAATGTCCTTGCCCACAGGTATTTTGCCCTAAGGCACGAGAGAATGTGGATAGTAGTAATTGAATACATTCCTGATCTGATTGATAAGCTAAAGCCCCTGATACCACCAGTGCCTCAAAATTCGGATGAATAAGTTTAGAACATAAGCCCAGGCATCCTGCCACCCGTGCGGGCGCGCGGGCCCCTGGCGGGCGGCTGCTCACAGGCGGCCCCGAATCCGAGGTGCGGCGCACGAGAACTAGAGCGGACCCGACCCTGGAAGCGAGCGCTTGGCGGAGCAAGAATTATCCAAGATAGGAACTGGTGGAGCAATGATTTCCGGCATTTCAAATTGAAAAAGCAAAAGGATAATTACTTTTGAGGAAATAATCAGAAAGATGAATCCCGCCGACGAGACAGATCTCTCCCAAGAGCTTGTGAGCAGCAAGGCAAGGGTTTACCGTTTTTTCAGTGGTTATTGAGAAAGACAAAGACGGCTATTTTGCGTTCTCTCCCGAACTGCAGGGATGCTACTCCCAAGGGGATACTTTTGAAGAGACCCTGGAAAACATAAGGGACGCCATTCGCCTCCACGTAGAAGACCGACTGGATAGCGGTGAAGAAGTCCCTCAACCGGAATCCGTCAGCTTGACTTCGCTGGAAGTTGCAGTATGACGGAGAAGCTCCCAGGGTGAGTGCTGCCGACGCAGTGCTGGTGTTGGAAAAGGCAGGATTCTTCCTGGCTCGTCAGAGTGGAAGCCACAAGATCTACAAGAATGCAGAAGGAAAAAGGGCTACTGTGCCATTTCATTCTGGAAAAGAGCTTCATCCAAAGGTCTTGAAAAACATTTTGAGAGATGCAGGTCTGACGGTTGAAGATTTTCTAGAGTTTATGAAGTAGCAAATTGAACGATCGGGCTTCAATGGCATTTTTGAATCGAGCCTCAGCCCGATCTCGGCCTCGGCCAATTGGTCGCTAAAATCTTATTGGACTAGGATTCCAAACCATTGAAATGTGCAATAATTCCTCTGACCAAATTCATGTTACAGGACCAACTTTTCGACCATTGGAGATCCTACAGTAATGGAACACCGTTTCGTTGAAATCTTGGATTAGAAAGAAAAGATTGACTTATCGCAACTTATGATTTCAGCGAACTATTAGGACAGGCAGCTTTGAGTTGCGAATTACTTTTTCCGCTACACTGCCCATGAGGAACTTTTCCAGCCCAGTCTTGCCGATGCTGCCCATTACTATCACATCCACCTTATGGTCTTCTGCTAGCCTCAATATCTCGCTGGGAGGATTCCCCTCAACAATCAACCTTTCGCTCGTAACGCCGGACGCTCTTGCAAGTTCGTTCACTTGAAGCGTAGCCTTTTCTCCAGCTTCCTTGATGCTTGCTTCTATAGTATCGATCGCATCTGGGCTGACTCCTCCAAAGGGCGGAATAATACCTGCTGAAGACATATACCCGCCAATATCTGCAACATAGACAATAATGACTTTTCCTCCCGAGCGCTTGGCGAGTTCAATGCCGACTTCTGCCGCTTTTTCGCCATTTTTCGACCCGTCAGTCGCGATAAGGATACGCTCAAACATAAGCTCGCCATTTGCGTTTGAACATGATAATTATTTTGGTTGTTCAACAACGGAAGGTTACAGGTTATCCGCAATGAAGCCGAAGGAAGTAGAATCCGGGACTCGTCCTTAACCCATCTACATTTCAGTCCACCTTCCAGATAACTCCATAATGCGATGACGCAGGGAGATAGCCACCAGGCGCAGCTAGATCATGCGGAGGTGTTTTCAGGAGGTGGCCAGTTGACAACGCCAGACTGAAATCATCTGGCCTAATCCCAGCACCAGAAGCGTGAGACGAGCAAGGAGATCCCATAGCGCCAGATATCGTCGAGGTGTTACGCTGGTAAATGCCTTATCGCCAAAAAGTCACCTTCAAGGCGATTTTTTCAGATGGGTACTGGCACAAATGTGAGTAGCCATTATTCAAACTCTATCGTTCCTGGCGGCTTGGGAGTTAGATCGTAGACCACGCGTGCGACAGTTGGAATCTCTCCAGTGATGCGGCTGGAGATGCGCCTCAACACATCCCAGGGCAGCTCCATCACGTCCGCAGTCATAGCATCGCGAGAGGAGACGGATCGAATGGCCACCACCCAGCCGTAAACCCGGTTGTCGCCTTTGACGCCCGTGGCCTTTCCAAGGATCGCGGCAAAAGCCTGCCAGGGACCGAATCTCATGACCTCCTCCTCCACTATGGCGTTGGCCTTGCGAACGATCTCCAGCTTCTCTGCCGTGACCTCACCCACAATCCTGACCGCAAGCCCTGGCCCAGGATAGGGCATCCTTTCGCTAATCTCCTGGGGCAAATTCAAGGCTCTGGCCACTTCGCGCACTTCATCCTTGTAGAGATCACGCAGAGGCTCCACCAGGCATCTAAACTCCATGCTGCTCGGCAGCCCTCCCACGTTATGATGGGATTTGATGCCTCCTTCGGACTCGATTCTGTCCGGATAGATGGTGCCCTGAATGAGACAATCGCCTCCGATTTTTCTCGCCTCCTCCTCGAAGACCCGGATGAATGTCTCGCCCACTGTCTTCCTTTTATCCTCCGGATCGGCGACACCCTTCAGGGCTTCCAGGAACCTTTCCTGAGCGTTGACTCGCACCAGGCCGATGCCCTTGAAAAGATGCTCAATCCTGTCCGACTCGAACTGCCTCATGAGTCCCGAGTCAACATAAACTGGAACCAGCCGGTCACCCAAGGCGCGGTGCGCCAGCATGGCGCATACCGAGCTGTCCACGCCTCCCGATAACCCGATGATAGCGCGTCCCTGAACATCGCGCCTGATCTCCGCAATGGCATCCTCGATGAAACGTTCCACATTTATGGCCATAGACTTTAGCCCGGCTTCCAGGATAATAGGATTGCGGTTACGATAATCGGCTCGCCATCACTGCAATCAGGCCAGCCGCTATTTTTCAGCTAGATTAATATGACCTCTAGATGAAAAATCTGGGTGTGAATCCCGCTCGCGGTATCCGGACTCTCGTCCGGATTCTTCCGACGAAGTCGGAAGGGCGGTACTTACGCTGTTCCGACTATGCCTCGACTTTTTCGAGGCTGCCATCGACGTAGTCGTGGCACGTCGGAACTCTCGCTGATGCCAGTTAGCGTCCTTCGCAATCTTATAAGGTAAACATCACGTTCTTATCTCTGTTCCTTGTCTTGTCCCCATGTTCTGTTATTCCCCGATCTCAGGGCAGCAATCCAGCCCTTCTTCTTCATTACTGCTATTGCGCTTGCTAGACCATTTTCCAGTAACCTTGCTCACGATGGTGAAATCACCTGCAAGCCGCTGATCTGTGACGAAGTTAGGCCATTGAGAGGTGCGATCGACCATGCCAATGAAGTGGGAGGACGTTTTCAGAGAAGATTGGACACTGCCAAGCTGAACGCGGGAGCTGAGGTTGAGAAAGCTGGCATGATAGTATTTGTCAATCCAGCGAAAATCTCTGATCTTGTTCTCACCTTTCAGGGTGGCAAACCAGTTTCCCTGGATGGGAATGGAACGATGCGAGAGGTTAGCAAAGACAAGGCCGGCGCTGCCGTTGATCTCGCGATTGATGGAGATGCTGGATGGAGAGTAGACCATCTGATCCTCAGAGTTATAGAATCCAGATCCATGCTCACCAAAGGCCAGGGTGGATCCTTCTATCGGCTTGACCGTGGTGACGGCAGAGGCAGAGAAATTTAACCCACCCGATGAGATGGTGACGGCGTTTGTGACCAGATAGCTGTCAGCATCTGTGGAGAGAATGCCATTTACCGAGGTGTAACCCGTGCCCGAGACCTTGCCTTGGATGTTTGCCCTGCAAGAGGGCTTGATCGTGGCCACTTTGATTTTGATCTGGCCATGGGCGCCAGGGGGGAGCTGGCGGAAGGTCCAAACATTTGTCGACCCTGGATCGGGCTTGGGATCCGCCTCAATAAAAATAGTGAGGGGATCGTATTGTTCCTTCACTACCAGATCCATAGGCTCCAGTTGGTTATTTCCATAGGTAATTGTGTAGGTGATTTGGCTCCCCGGGCTGACCGATTTGGTGCCTTCCTTGACAGCCTCCTGCTCCAGGGGCTCAAAGCTGATGATTTGATCTCCTATCTTGATATAATCGATATAAGCCGCAGTCTTTGGAACCTTCCCGTCTTTGTAGAGTGTGATATAAAGCCTGACGATGCTCTCGCCTTTCAGCTTGCTCTTGCAGTCCTCCAGGCTTCCAGAGCCGAAAGATTTGGCTCCGTATTTTTCGTAATTCAGGTCAAATCCATCCAGCTCATTCCATCGGGAAAAAGACATACCAGCTTCTGACCAGGATTCCTTGAGCGAGCGAATTCTTGCATCCTTGGAGCTATGACTATCGTAGCTGCCATCTCCATCTCCGTCAAGAAAGAGCTCCAGCTGTACTTCTCCATCGCCGGATTGAGGATTCACCCACAGACTCATGAGGTCCAAGTCGCCCAGAGGCATGGGCTCATCCATGTAGACTGAGACCCTGATATAATTTCCTTTGCTGTCCACAGAAAGCTCGGCTGAACTGGAACCGTGAAAGCTCTCCTCTTTTGAGATGGAGGCGTCTCCATATTTTGACTGGCCGAGGTGGTAGTCCAGGCTGGTCAGGGCAAGGGCGGTCATAAACGAGCAAATGTCGGAAGTAATTAGCAATACCAGCAGGAGAAACGATATTTTAGGGTGCATTGGCTTCCACATTTTTTACCGTATTTCTGTTGCTGTAGAAATACCATTCTATAATTA
>CAZPUO010000140.1:0-7459 GCA_964589745.1 uncultured Methanotrichaceae archaeon | reverse complement strand
GATAAAGATAGATTCGATTTCGCACGCGTCGATAAGAGATTTCTCTGAATTAAACGTTTATTAATCGGAGGATGAAACTATGGAAAAAAATAATGGGGAAAGAAAATATGCCATACGGGTCAAGATATTTATCCATAAAATTTTAACAAAATTAGCACAGCATACAATTTCTAAAAAAAGGATTACGTGCCTGCACTATAATGATCCTCATAGACGAGATGTTATAGATCTGATAAATAGCATAAAAAGGGATGTAGAGATGGTCCTGAGCATTAACGAAGCATACTCAATTTACATGGCCGTCAAAAACACTCGGAAGATTCCTGGAGATGTTGCAGAAGTGGGAGTATATAAGGGGGGATCAGCAAAATTAATTTGTGAGGCAAAAGAGGATAAACAGCTACATCTCTTTGACACTTTTGAGGGCATACCAAAAATCAGTTCGATAGATTCAACAAATTTCTATACGGGACAGTACGTCGCATCTTTGGAGAATGTCAGAAATTTTCTTAAAAGTTATAGCAACGTATATTTTTATAAAGGCGTATTTCCCAGTACATCGGACCCGGTTAAGGATAAACGATTTTCTTTTGTCCATTTGGATGTTGATACCTACGAAAGTACATTTCAATGCTTGGAATTTTTTTATCCTCGAATGGTGAGGGGGGGGGTAATAATTTCTCATGATTATATAAATAGCTTTGGCGTTAGAAAAGCCTTTGATGAGTTCTTCGAGGGAAAGGTGGAACCAGTAATCGAATTATCAGGTTCACAGTGCCTAATCGAGAAGATCAATGAAATATGAATATACGGATACAAGAGGAGGTGCGCGAAAATGAAGCTGAAAGAGCTTGAGAAGGACTTGTACTCTAAACTGATCATCTTGAGGGACGAATATGGATGTTCTGGGATAAAATCTGAGTTCGAAAACGAAGCCTCAGATTATAGAGATTTAATATTATTGCGATATTTGACTGCTAAAGCTGGCCTCAAGCTCAACATAAAGATCGGCGGCGTAGAGGCTTTTACAGATCTGAAGATGGCCATACATTTGAACGCCGACGGGATAATTGTACCGATGGTCGAATCCGAGTTCGCCCTGACAAAATGCCAGAACATGATCGAAGATTTGCTGGGAAAAGAATGCAATGATTTTGATATCATCATAAATATAGAGACAAAAACGGCAATGGAAAATTTAGCAGGGATTTTGGAGGGGATGAATAGATCGATAAATGGCATAACTATTGGGAGATCAGACTTATCCTATTCCTATGGCTTAAAAGGCCAGCAAGATTCTGAATTTATTAATAAAGAGGTGGAGAAGATCATCGACTTAACAACTCCTTACAGAAATAGTAGAATTATCCGAATCACGGTGGGCGGCGGGATCAGCAGAAGAACATTTGAGAATAGATACTTCATTGAGAGGATTGCTCCAAGGCTGACCTCTATCGAAACTCGTAATGTAGTCCTGAGATCTTCATCGATACTCAACTTCGAATCCCTGCAATATGCCTTGAATTTTGAGAAAGATTACTTAAATTATAAGCTGGAGAAGAACCGGCTCTTCATGAGGTTAGATGAAAAAAGATTTGAAACCCTTAATACCAGGGGCTAAGAGCACCATGAACAGATCCTCCAAGACGCTGCTTATCACCGGCGGATCGGGCTTCATAGGAAGAAACGCCGCTGAATATTTTTCTCGTAGATATAAAACGCTGGTGCCGACCCATGCAGAGCTCGATCTGCTATCTCGGAGCGACGTGAGAGCTTTCTTCAGAGATAATAATATAGACTATGTGATTCACTGCGCGAATGTGGGTGGGAATAGAAAATTTAGGCATGTAGAAGACCTGCTGAAAAAAAATCTCGTTATGTTCTTCAACATCGCCGAGAACGATATGTATTTTAAAAAAATGATTCATTTAGGCTCTGGTGCAGAATACAATAGAGATGAGATGCCACCGATGGTGAAAGAGGATTATTTTGGAACCCATTTGCCCTCAGATGATTACGGCCTATCCAAATATATAATGTCAAAATATATTCAATGTACTAATAATATTTGTTGCTTGCGCCTTTTTGGAGTATTCGGCAGATACGAAGATTATGAATATAAATTTATATCCAATTCAATAGTTAAAAACCTGCTGCATCTTCCTATAAATATCAGACAGAACGTCTTTTTTTCTTGGATGTATATCGATGACTTGTTGCAGATCCTAGATCATTTTTTGACGATGCAGCCCATCCATAAGGAATACAATATCACCACGGGAATCACCGCAGATCTTATCACCGTCGCAAATATTATAAATGAAGTCTCCGACTTTAGATCGGATATCATTGTCGAAAATCCTGGACTAAACTCCGAATATAGCGGTGACAATAGCAGGTTACTTCTTGAGTGCCAAGGCTTCCGGTTTCAGACGATGCGCGATTCAATTTCAGATTTGTATTCTTTTTATAAATCAATATTGAATGAAATAGATTTCGAGGCCGTTAAGAGAGATGAATACGCAAAATATTGCAAAATTTCGGCGAGCTGGAGGGGATCAAACGATGGCATTGGAAGATAAGTTCGAAGAGAAACTCAAAAAGGAGATTTTTGAAAGGGTTACTCTGCTTTACCAAAATAGAAAAGATAGAGGAAAATTCGATCCAGGACGGACCCGCATCAACTACGCTGGCAGGGTCTACGACGAGAGGGAGATGATCGCCCTCGTCGATGCATCAATCGACTTCTGGCTGACCTCGGGCAGGTATGCAGAGCAGTTTGAGAAAGATCTCTCTGGCTTTCTAGGCATAGGCCACTGCCTTTTGACGAACTCTGGTTCATCAGCAAACCTCCTCGCAGTCTCCGCTTTGACCTCACCCAAACTTGGGGATAGAAGATTGAAGCCCGGAGATGAAGTCATCACCACAGCCTGTGGTTTTCCGACCACGTTAAATCCCATAATCCAAAATAATTTAATCCCTATTTTTATAGATGTAGACCTGGGAACATATAACATCCAGGCGGACAAGATAGAGAAAGCGATCACAGAGAAGACAAAGGCGATCTTCATCCCCCACACCCTTGGCAATCCCGCCGAGCTTGATGGGATCATGAGCATGGTGAGGGAGCACGACCTCTGGTTCATCGAAGACAACTGCGACGCCCTCGGATCTAAATATGGGGGACGGTATACGGGAACCTTTGGGCACATCTCGACCTGCAGCTTCTACCCAGCCCATCACATCACCATGGGCGAGGGGGGCGCGGTCCTGACCAGCGACCCCCTCCTGAAGAAGATCGTCGCCTCTTTTCGTGACTGGGGCCGTGACTGCTGGTGCGATCCAGGATGCGACAATAGCTGTGGTAAGAGATTCGACTGGCAGCTCGGATCTCTGCCCAAGGGATACGATCACAAATACATATACTCCCACATAGGCTACAACCTCAAGATCACTGATATGCAGGCTGCGATCGGGGTCGAGCAGCTGAAGAAGCTGCCTCAATTCATCCGTCAGAGGCAGAAGAACTTTAGATCCCTTTACGAAGGGCTCAGAGATCTGCAGGGATATCTGATCCTGCCCAGGGCCACCCCCAAATCTGACCCCAGCTGGTTTGGCTTTCCCCTGCTGGTCAGGGATGAAGCCCCCTTCAGGAGGGACGATATCGTGAGACGCCTGGAGGATAGAGGGATCGCCACAAGGATGCTTTTTGGTGGAAACCTCACCAGGCAGCCAGCTTATAGCGAGATCGAGTACAGGACGTCAGGCGCCCTGGAAAATACAGATCGGGTAATGAGAGATCTCTTCTGGGTGGGGGTGTACCCCGGATTGACCACGGATATGGTGGAATATATGATATCCGAGATCCACGAGTTCGTCCTCCAGGTGTAGATATGAACCGTTTACACTTTACCAAAGAGGCGTTGGTCGCTTACTGCGTAGCTCTTGGCTCATGTATCGCCATACTGATCTGGCTTCTCAGGCTTTGGGAGGCGGATCTGGGCATCCCCTTCTGTTATAGTGGCGATGCCCTCCTTACGGGCGCATTTATCAAGGGGATAATTGACAACGGTTGGTATCAGGCCAATCCCTATCTTGGTATGCCCTCCGGTCAACTCATGTACGACTTCCCCCAGACATGCAATCTCGACTTTTTAATTATAAAAATTTTATCTATATTCAGCTCCAATTATGCCTTGGTCATGAACCTCTACTTCTTGTTGACTTTCCCGCTGACGACCTTGACGGCAATGTACGCCCTTGGGCGCTTGGGAATAGACGCGCCTAAGGCCATCGTGGGAAGCCTCCTCTTCACCTTTACACCCTATCACTTCCTGAGGGGCGAAGGTCATCTTATGCTGGCAGCATACTATATGCTTCCTCTTATGATAATGGTCATCCTGTGGTTCTACGTCCCACCGCCATGGCCCCTCCCCCCGGAGGGAAGATTAAAATCCATTATGAAGCCAAGCTCTCTCGGTGCTCTGATCATATGCCTATTGATATCTTCGACTTTCGTATACTATCCATTCTTCTCCTGCTTCTTTCTCCTGGTGGCGGGTCTGACCTCCTCCTGGCGCTGGGGAGAGAAGGAACGACTGGGCGTGGCCCTACTGTTGATTTTCGTCATCTGCGCTGGGATTTTGATCAACCTGGGACCGACCCTCCTCTATCATCACCTGAATGGGCCCAACCCTGAAATATCCATGCGGAACCCTGGCGAATCAGAGCTCTTTGGCCTCAAGATAATCCAGCTTCTGCTACCGATTCAAGACCACAGGATACCTCAGCTGGCGGATATTGCAGAATTGTACACAAAAGCGTCCTTGGTCAATGAGAACTCCTTCGCCGCACTTGGAATTATTGCGGGGGCGGGTTTTATCATCCTGATCTTCGGATCTATTTTTTGGTGTGCCGGTGGCGGGGACGACCATGTACGCATGAGGGGTTTGAGCACCTTGAACCTCTCCGCTGTGCTCCTGGCCACCATAGGCGGCTTCGGCACAATCTTCGCTGCCCTGGTAACTGCCCAAATAAGAAGCTATAATAGAATTAGCATCTTCATCGCCTTCTTCTCTATCCTGGCCTTACTCATGGCGCTGGAGGTCGTGTTTGACAAATTATCGTCATTCAGGGGTAAGTCACCCCAATATGCCCTATTGTTATTGATCCTGATGATAGGCATCTTGGATCAAAGTTCACCTGCATTTGTTCCACCCTCTTCAATCGAGGAAGAGTTTCTCACCGATGAAGAGTTTATAGGCAGTGTGGAAGAACTTATGCCTGGTGGTGCAATGATCTTCCAGCTCCCTTACGTCCCCTTCCCCGAGCATCCCTCTGTAATGAGAATGACGGATTACGAGCATTTCAAGGCTTATCTCCACTCACATTCTCTTCGCTGGAGCTATGGCGCTATAAAGGGCAGAGATTCCGACGCTTGGCAGCGATCCGTTGCAAAGGAAAATCTGACGAATATGGTAGAAGCCATATATATGGCTGGTTTTCAGGGGATCTACGTCGATGGTTACGGCTATCAAGATGGGGGTCTTGCCATCGCTGAAGAACTATTAGATATTCTTGGAGTTCAACCACTAGTAAGTCCGGAGGGACGTAGATTCTTCTTTGACTTGCGCAATTATGGTCAAAATAAGCGCCCTCCAGGAAGGGTAAGCAGCGGGGAAATCGCTGAGCCGTTAGTTTGAGCACCAATCCTACATCCCGCATCGGATCCAAATCCATTTCGTAATTATCTAATAATATTTAATAAGTAGACCTCACGATCTTCGCGTGCTTCATAAATCTTCGCGTGCACTTCACCATCTCATATTCCGAACCTCGAGCTCTGAAATTGGTATTTTTGCTGCTATCAATTTGTGATACCAAAATCAATTCCAATTTAATTGAATATTTTAATTGTTTTAGTTGGCGTATTATTATAGAAATTTCCGTGGCCGAAATCTCATCTCTGATCAGGCCCACTCACCGATGTTCTCCTCGTGATAGTCGATGGCGTCCTCGACATAGGATCTGACCATCTCCTCCCCGCCGGCAGCATCCTCCATGCTGTGCCAACCGACGACGACGTTCCCTTCAGAGTCTTCCACCAACGTCAGAATGACCGTCAGCGGGACGGTGGACTTGCCTCCGTTGGGATCGTAGATGTTGAAGAGCTCGTCGGCCCTGTCGTCACCGACGCCGTTGATCAGATCCTCGTACATCACGTCGTCGCCGTACTCCTCCAGGACGGTATAGACGTAGCCCTCCTGATCAATGCAGGCCTCGCACTTTCCGGAGCTGTGATCCAGTATCAAGACCGGCTCATCATCCAGTTCGTTCAGGATCCACTGGGGGTGGTCGAGATCTGATCCAGCTTCCGGATGCTGGCCAGGATAGACGGTCCACCAGTCATCGGGTCCGGAGCCGACGGGGTGCTCAGCCGCAGAGACGGCGCCGACGAGGCCTGCCGCCAGAACTATCCCCACCACCATCGTTGCGAGGCGATCGACTTTGATAAAACGAGTAATTTTAACCAACTCCCACCACTTTACCCCACCTCTTCTCACACCTCTTGGATTCGGCCACTCCTCCGTAATGGCCTTTCAGGATGCATCAAAACGGATTGATACCCGAGGATTTCGATTATCCGCAGATCAGCATTTTCTGAGTGGTTTTCCCTTAACGTTTTCGATTAGAACGATCTATTAACCGGCTTGTTTTCCTTGTAATGACCAATTTTGAGCTGTTTCCACCTTCGTACCTCATATATTTTCCGATTTTCTCGATAGCTAACGCTATCCCATCTCCTTTCTGACGAGCCCATACAGATTATACAAATTATAACCTATGGCACTGAACATCACTTTTACCGCCGCCTTTTCAACAGTTGTAACCCTTACATGACCCGCGTTGAACACGGTCTTTATAACGCTAAAACATCGTTCGACAGGTGACCGCTTCTTGCTGATTCTCTTGTTTCTTAGGATATCCGAGATTCCGAGAGGATGTCCTCTTGCTGCCCTCTTCATGGACGCATCATATCCTTTGGTTTTGGCTCCTGAGTAGCCCTTGTCACCATACCGGACTTCACCCTCTTTAGCCAGATCTACCTTGCTGTCATGAACTGGTGCAGTGGTCGTAGCAACAGCCCATATGAACTGGTTCTCGGTATCTACTTTGACATGAGCTTTGTATCCGAAGTTGGACTTCTTACCCTTAGTTGCCCAAGTGCCATCCTTGCTCCGCCTTGTCTTGGCTTCACCTCCACGGGGAACATCCTTCTTCGCATGACCTGGATCAGAAGTTATGATAGATGCGTCCTGAATCACGCCTTTCTCTACGTCGTACCCCTTAGCTCGAATCTGGTTTGTGAACTCATCCCATATCACTTCGTATTTACCTGATTCTTCGAGTCTCTTGCGAAAGAGCCAGACTGTAGTGTAATCGGGGATGGTCTCGGTTG
>CAZPUO010000139.1:0-7477 GCA_964589745.1 uncultured Methanotrichaceae archaeon | reverse complement strand
TGCTACACCCCATGTAGCATATGCAGATAAGATGTATTAATATCAGCCTATTGTGAACTCACGACCCAAATAACGCTAACGATATTAAAAGTCAAATAGCGACTTCTGCCTCTTTCCTGCCTCTGGCACAGCCTCCGCCTTCGTCTCCACCTTTGGCTCACTCTCCACTTTGCGCGGCCTGCCTCGCTTTCGGGCCTCGGGCTTTGCCGCTGCGGTGGGCTCCGCTTGAACGGGCTCGACCGCAGGGGCAGCAAGCGGGCTCGGCCCTTCCTCTAGCGGCTCCGCCCGTACCCGCTCCACCTCCGGCGCGCGTGCGAGCGACCGCTGCGCCGAACCGGGCCAGACCAGCTCGATATCCTCGGCGGCCTCATCGGCCCGGATCTTTTGCGCCTCCTCGAAGATCACCTGCACCTTCTTGGTGGCGGGAGTGCTTCCCATCAAAAGAGCGATCTCCTCCGCCTCCAGCTCCAGCTCTGCTGCCAATGGGGCGGCGATTCTTTTGTCTTTCAACAGCAGCCCCACAAAGCCCATCAGCTCCATCCTCACGAAGGCAGCAGAGACATGGCAACGCCTGGCAATCTTTCGGGCCGCTGAATCGCGGATGCCACGGGCCTTGCGGCTCTGGCCCATTCTGCGCCAGAGGCTGGGCGGCCGGAAGGCCACGTAGCCGTGCCGCCGCGCCGCTTTGGCGGCCTGCACTCCGCCAGTCATGAGAAAGCCAGCGTAGCGCCAGAGTCCGTAGTTCTGCCTTCGGCTCACCCGGCCCAGGAAAACGTCCGCCCGCGCCAGGCTCTCGTAACCATGGAAGAGATCCTCCCCCTGGTAGGCCAGAGGCAGATTCTCATCCACCCAGTTGATCAGATCCTCCGGGCTCTCATCCAGATCATACGATGCCTGTAGGGCCTCGCGAGCTCTGTCGCCTTTGAAAATAACCTCTAAAACCTTGAAGATGGAGGCCTTCACGTCCCTCTCCGCGGTAGCCACGTCCTCTTGCTTCAGCTCTTTCTGGCCCTCGGCCGCGGCCTGCAGGTCGTTGATACCGGAGCGCAGATCGCCCCCGGCCCGCTCGGCTATGAGCTGCAGAGCTTCGGGATCGCAGGCCACACCTTCAGCTTTGCAGATCTCCCGCAGGGCCTGGGCGATGGTCGGGGCCCGCACGGACCGGAACTGGATGCCCTTGGCCGCATCCCTCAAGGGCTTTTCTATCTCGTAGTACTCGTTGGCGATGAGCAGAACGGGCTGAGAGGTCTCCCGAACCAGGCGGAGCATGGCAGCTGCCCCGCCTCGGTCGGCAGTGCCGTGCAGGTTATCGGCCTCATCCAGGACAACGAGCCGGGGCTTTCCGGAGAATGTCATGCTCTGCGAGGCAGGACCTGCGATCTTCTGGATCATTCCCGCTGTTCGGGCATCGCTGGCATTCATCTCGATGATGTCCCAGTCAAACTCGCGCGCCAACGCCAACGCTGCCGAGGTCTTGCCGGTTCCCGCCGGACCATAGAGTATGGCTGCTCCGGTGATAGGCATTCCCTGCTGCCAGGCTTCAGCCCAGCTGCGCAGATCGTCTACGGCTTTGCCGTTTCCCAAGACCTCCTTGAGCGAGGCCGGTCGATACTTCTCAGTCCATTTGACGGCCATCTACCATGTTCCTTCTCTTCCTGTCAGCTCTTCAATCTCGATCTCCCAGATGGTCATCTCCATATTCTCCAGCTCCTCTCGCGAGAACTGCTTTCCTCCGTGGCCTTGCATATCCATTCTCGTGAAGGCATCGAACATCCTCTTCTTAGCCTCGAGGTCATCGGATAGATGGACGGTGCCTAGAGCCAGCACGCTGGACCAGCTGTTTTTTTCGATAAGATCGATCTGAAAACACACCATGGGATTCCTTGTCGCATACATTACCTTCTTTCCCTTTCCTCGGGAGTGAAGGTAAATCTTGCCGTCACGATAAACAAAAGACATAGGAACAACGTAGGGCACGTTATTCGAAGAAAGTCCCAGCCTGCCGTATCTGGTCGCAGAAAGCAAAGCTCGGCACTCATCCAAAGACAGTTCCCTGGGCTTCATGACCTGCACTTTGGGTCTCAAGGATTTTAGCTTTTGCCAGAAGCTTTTGTGGCTGCCATCACGGCCCACGCGACATAACTGCGCCCACGATGAGCAGCAGCATCCCCAGCGCAATCATGGGCACGCCAGGGAAGGCCGTCTCTACCTGGAACTTGGTGGCACCTGCCTCAGCCCCGATGAGCTTGAAGCTGTGGTTATCCATCTCCCCGCCGCTGCTCTCCATCACCTGCACCCCCACCAGAGCGATGCCGGTTAGGATTATGAGCACACCCATCACTACAGCCACGTTTACCTGAACCATGGAGATCTCCCTTTCAGTTGCATCCGCAAATTTGTAATAAAATATTGCTCGCTTCTGGTATAAATGTTTCACCTTAATAATATTCTCATTCAGTAAAATAGAGATATGTTGTTATGGTCACGTTGCTGTAGTCACTCGGCGTCTTTTCTTATCCAGAATATTCCGCTGGGATGAAAGAGGTAGTACCGTCCCTCCCTGAGCCGACAGATCTCTTTCAATGTATGAACAAGCTCTTTTCGGAGAGATGGATCAAGCCCTTCTAGATCAGATTCCAGAAAAAAATTCAACAGTTTTTGGCCAACTTCGCCATCTTCAATGCAGTCTGTCACATCGATATCGGAGATGAGAACGTCGAAATTGAACTTTAGACCCAGTTCTTCGAAGATGAGAAGAATATCGTGGGTGGAAAACATCTCCTTTTCATCGCCTTTAATTCGTTTCATATAGGCTCGCTGTACCTCATTAATGCCCAGAGGCGTCTGGTGAAAGATGAGAAGAAAGCCACCAGGATTCAGAAGATCATACGCCTTCTGAATAGCCCTTTTTTTGTCGGGTATGTAGTACAGACAGTGGGTCAAGTGGATCAGATCAAAACCCCTTTCGAGATCGTCATCTTCAAAGGGCGTAGGAATGATCTGAAAAGAAGTTAGCTGTAATCCGCTCTTCTTATACCGGTCGAGGAAGATCTGATTGTGTTCTTCATTGGGATCGAGAGCAACATAGGATATATGTTGGATCTTTTCAAGGAGTATCTGAATCAGAGTAAGGTCAAAATCTCCTGTTCCGCTGCCGACGCCAAGGACATTGGCCGATCGCGCGCCTGCCATCAAGGGCATAAATTCCTCAGATAACCAGTCCTTTATGGCCGCCCATTCCGTGGAGACCTTCTTAAAGGCATTGAAGCACTCCGCATATTCCCTGTCTGTTAAAGGCGTCACACTGCTCCTGGTGATTTCTCCCTCGGGGGTGCAAATGAGTGGAATTTCATCGTAAATTAATAAATGTTTTTCGATGTGATGGCAAAAAGAGTATGGTAAAATGTGATATGGTGATGAATGATATAATAGGTAGCATAACGATATGTGATAGGGTAACATCTATATTTAGGAATCCTTTAATGGGGGAAATACATCTCTATCAAATCGTAGTCTTTTAATATGTAAGATACGTATAGATCTGTCCCAAGTAATAATAGCTTCAAGTGATAGCAAAGAGGCGCATCGAATCAATGCCCAGCATCAGATATACCAGAATCGAGATAACTCCGAATGCCTACAGATCTTTAGAGGCAGAGGCCATCCTCCAGGGGAAGACCCTTAAGAAGCTGGCCTCTGAGCTGATACTGAAAGGGGTCTCCAAGAGAGCTCTGGATTTTGTGCAAGAGCCCGCTGCCCCCAGCTTGGTGCTGGATGAGGATGCGGCCAAGATGGTCAAGAAGATAGGGGCCACAGGTATACATATCAGCAACCAAACCTTGATGGCGGTAAAAAAGGTCATTCTGGCGGATGGCTATCAAGGAGCGATGCTGCATGTTGCTCAGCATAACGCCTCCATGGAGAGGGACGAGCTTCACCGTGTGCTAGCTATCTTAAGAAGGTATAAGCTGCCTCCCAGGGTCGCTGCAGATCTCGTCGAGAACTTGAACGAGATAGAATCAGGCCGCTTGAAATAGAGCCTGCATCCTCTGAAGCGGTTATTTCTCTTCAGCGATTATATTATTTACCAAAACTCTGGAATTCCCTCTCTCCTTCAAGAGCTCAATGAGCACGGAGAAGATCGCCTCCAGCGAATCGTCGAGCGCATAAAAAGCCTCGTTGGAATGCTTTTTGGCCATCTCGACGAGCTTTTGAGCGTAAACCTGATCCTCTTTCTTCAGAGTCCAGCCGGCTCTGGCCCAGCGGGATGAGGCCTCTTTTATGCCCATGCGCACGCTCTCAAAGCTCCGACCCGTCAGAAGGCCCCCCAGAGTGATCTGGGCTCGCAAAGCCAGCTTGCGCCGTTCGACAATTCTTTGCGGAGGGTCTTGCCGCAGCGCGGAGCCCTTCGTCAAAGTAAATACCCGGTAAGCGTAGTTCGTCATCTCCTCCCAAAAAACGGATCGAACGCCTGAAAATAGAGAAGCACAATGCAGCTCTTCGAGGCGTCTTTTATCGCCAGCTGGAAAGCGGTGAAGGTCCTCCTTACCTCTAGGGCTGTGACCTGCGGTCCAGGCCGCTCAGGATACGGGAATAGTTCCCACAGACAAAGAGAACCTCGAACCTCTGCAGGTTGAGGTGGCCGTTCAGGGCCACGACCAGCATCTGCACGGGGGCCACGAGGACATGGAAGCTCTGAAGCCAAGGGTGATGACGGGATGCTGTTCGAAGTTCATGTTTGCACTGTTCCTCTTGGCAAGAGATAAGGCTGAGGAATGCGTAGAGCGAAGATAATTAGTGGCATGAGATTATAAAATTATTAAATAATGTATTAATATATGTGTAGCAGTTCGGTACTTGAAGATGGCGCAGATGGATTGACCGCTGATCGGCCTCATGAATAAGGGACGATAAAATTTCAAACTCGATTCAAACTCAGTTGTGGAGTCCTGAAATGATTGAAGTGCGGAGGGGATGAGCCCAAAGTGTTCATGATGTTGATGCCGTGATCATAATTTATGAATTCAAGTAGATTCAGAAATTTGAAGTGCCCCAGAGGAATAATACCCATACCCTGGGGTATAATATCCCTGCCATAGGGGATAAAATCCATATCTTGGGGTATAATGTCCCTGCCATAGGGGATAAAACCCATACCCTGGGGTATAGTATCCATGCCATAGGGGATAATATTCATACCATGGGGCATAAGTTCCATACTTTTCATATAGTGTCAAGTAATAATCAATACGCATCCCATTGAAATATGCATCGCATACTGGCCTTCCCATGATATCATGCCCCAATAGGCTGAAACTTAGCTCCTTGCCTTGGAAATACATCAGATCGGGTACAGGATAAGGAAGAAGTATTAGCGTGACCCCTTCCATCCCCGGAATATTTGATTTTGTGAAATTAACATACATGCTGTTTTCGTCTCTAATGCTCTGGACAATTCCAACCAAATATCCAGTTGTTTGTGAGGCTGCAGTTGCCATATAAGCACTTGGGTTTTGCTCTACTGGCGTTGGATAATATTGTCCTTGAACCGTGGACAAATTTGCTAATGAGATCAAGACCATTGAGACCAGAAATAACTTTGAAGTATCCATAATCTAATCTCCATAGGTAAGCTGCTATACAATAAATAGTGTCTGAACGAATAAATAAATATTGTTTTTTTGGACAGTTTAGATTGGGGCAGCTTATTCTAAGGTGTTCATAGCCTGACATACATGGAATTCGCCCCAGAATTTCCGGTATAAATTCTTAGATCCTTGACTACATTGGCTCTAAGATGATCTGGATGAGATCAAGGAGGTGGAACTTTCTTGGGCTCAAATTCCGCCTCTAATGTGAATTTACCATCCTTGATAGCGATAATGCTAACGCTCTTACGCGGCACATGGACCCCATTCGGATAGCTTATGCGTCCCGTTATTCCTGGGAAGTCCCTAGTATCCTGAATGGCCTTATGAATTTCTGCAGGATCCGTCGAGCCTGTGCGCCCAATAGCATCGGCAATGAGATATATAGCATCATACCCCAATGCGGCAAAGGCATTTTCGGGATCATGTCCATATTCCTTATTGTATGCGACGATGAATCGCTTGATGCCAATAGTTCCTTTTTCTGAATCCATTAATGCATGGCTGGTGAAGAAGACATTATCAGAGGCGTTTCCTGCTATGCTTATGATATCGGGAGTGTCATATCCGTCGCCCCCCACGATAGGACCAACGAGACCTACATTACGGAATTGCTTTACTATCGGCCCAATGCTATAAGGCATAGCCGCTATATAATAAAAATCAGGCTGTTTTGGAAGTGCTTTGAGCCTGCCGATTTGTACCGAAAAATTGCTAGCATTACCAGAATAGACATCCTCAAGCACAATGTCGCCGCCCAGCTCTAAAAAGCGGTTCTTGAAGTAGTCGGCCAGCAATTGAGTGTATTCAGTACCATTATCGGTCAATAAATAGGCATTCTTTCCGAATTTCTCGATGGCATATTCAGCTCCAGCCGCCGCCTGTGTATTATCGCCAAAGCATGCAAGAAATATTTCGTCCCCAATCTGCTGCGTAATCTTTGGCGAGGTCGCTCCGGCGCTGACCAATGGTACATGGGCATTCTGGAAGGTCGGACCCGCAGCCAATAACGAATTATCGTCAGTGAATCCGATCCCGGCTACGATTTTATCTTGCGCAATCAAATCTTTTGCAATCCCAGGGATGAGGTCCATTCGGTATTCGCTATCTTTGATGATTAGCGTAAGAGGTCGTCCTAGCAAGCCCCCGGCAGAGTTGATCTCTTTCGTCGCAAGCTCTGCACCATTTGCCGCAGGCAAATCCAGCAGGGATTCATTGCCGGTCAGAGCGAATATCCCACCGATCTTGACAAAATGGCTTTCAGATGGCGTGGAGTTTAGCTGGGACGGCACAGCGGATGGTCCGGATTCAGAAGCCGAGCCGAAATAAGACAATAATAACAGCAGAGCGAACAGCTTCATAGATATTGAACAAGTCGAATAAATGCCCATTTTTGTACCTCCGTTCAAATGATGATTGAGCGTTGAAGAATAGAAATCTTTTCCTGATGATTTTTCGTAATCTATTTTTGTCATCTCCAGTGTGGTTTCGCCGCCAAATTGCCGAGCTGCTTGAACTATCGCCTGGTATTCGAGAAGAGAGGTCAAGAAGTCCTTCAGCTCCGGCCAGAAGCCGTAATTGAATGAGTAGAGATGGGCTCTGCCTTGCTTGGAGCGTTTCTCAACTTTGCCATTGGTCTGAGGATGTTATCCCAGCTTTTAATAAATACCCGCAACTTGCTACGGGGTCCGCTGTTTGACTGCGTTTGCCCTTGAGGTGTCATTGAGATATGAAGTCAAAGATTTCGGACTCTACAACGTCCAAACTCAGACCGAAAACTAGATATATTTATAACGATTAAATAGATAATTTGCCGCGTTCCGTGCCTG
>CAZPUO010000138.1:0-7495 GCA_964589745.1 uncultured Methanotrichaceae archaeon | reverse complement strand
TAAAGATGAGGATGAGATCGCGAAGTTCGATTCTCCCGCGAAAAAAGCAGGCTTAATTGATCATGTTTGGAGTCTGCAAGAACTATTGACGTTTCCGTATCCCAAAATTCAAACCTATTAGAGATTCACGACCCTTTATTGGCTTAGCATCATATTGCGCTCAAGTTCTTGAAAAAGGCCTGACAATCATGGTAGTTGCCTTCCGATGCAAAGGTTTACGCATTACGCGCAATGAATTTGATGATTATATGCTGAACACGACAAGAAGACACTCGGCCAACTGCTCATTAGAGCAAGAAAATCAATTCCGATTCCAAGCGATATAGATTCACTTCTTGAAGATGTCCTGCAAAACGCAACCGGCTCATGCATCATTACTTTGCAGATCGCGCTGCCCAATTCGCAACGGAAATTGGAATGCGTCAAATGATCTCTGAACTACAATCGCTAATTCAGGTTTTCATGGAAGCAGATAGCGTCATTGAGCCAATCTATACGCCCATCCTAGAAGAATTTGGGGTAACCGAGGAAGGCATTGAGATGTTGATCAACGAGATGGTAAAGGATTATCTATCCAATGAAATGGCCAATGAATGATAGCATCCTACCATCGCTAATAGCTTAAGCCATCTGGCGATGGGTTGATACCGCCATCCGACGGCAAAGGAACTGGCATTATTGAATCCCGATTATTGTGCTTTACTCACAAACCGAAAAAGTTTAATCAGATAGGAAAGAATATCTTATCTGGAGTTTTGAGGCGAGAATGAGCCAAGAGAGCTCAAATCCCATCAGCGACCCATAGCGAGTGCATTGCAGGCTCGCTGCTGCGGGCTATCGCTGGGCTGCAGCACGCGATCTGTTTGTAGCTCCGAAATTCGAAAAATTCCAACAGTCAGAAAGATGACCGATTGTAGCTGGTCTATCGTTTGGACGAAACAGAACATGGAGTTTACATCCTCCAATCCAAAATAAAAGGAGAAATCAACATGTCCAAAACCGAACCGAAAAGCACCATCCCAACCAACCCGGAAGAACATGAACTGGTCATCACCCGCGTCCTCGACGCGCCGCGCGCGCTCGTGTGGAAGGCGTGGACGGAGCCCGAGCGCGTGAAGCGCTGGTGGAGGCCGAAGACCTTCATGTCGCCCACTGTCAAAATCGACCTTCGCGTGGGAGGCGAGTATCTCAACTGCATGCGATCTTCGGAGGCCAGGACGTTTGGAGCAAAGGTGTCTATCGTGAAATCGTTGTGCCGGAGCGGCTCGTCATGACCGATTCCTTCGCCGATGAGAAAGGCAACACAGTCCCGGCTACCTACTACGGCATGGGCGGGGAGTGGCCTCTGGAAATGCTGATCACGGTGACGTTCGAAGAGCAGGACGGAAAGACGAAGCTCACCCTGAAGCATTCCGGCACCGAAGGTATAGGCCAGGTAAACCGCGATGGTATGCGGCAGGGCTGGAACGAATCCTTCGACAAGCTCGCCCAATATCTGGTCGAAATTTTGAAACTTGAGGATTGAAAAAAGCAGTCGTTTACAAAAATCGTTTCAAAAAGAGATGATTTATTCATGGCAAAAAATACTACTAACATTAAAGCAGAGCCGGGCAAACAAGAGATCGTCATCACCAGAGAGTTTGACGCGCCCCGAGAGCTGGTTTTTAAAGCCTTTACAGATCCGAAGCTTTATGCCAAATGGCTTGGCCCGCGGGGATACACAACCACGCTAGAGAAATTTGAACCGAAAAACGGCGGGTCCTGGCGGTATATTCAGAAAGATCAAGAGGGCAATGAATACGCATTTCACGGCGTGAATCACGAGGTTTCGGCCCCCGAGAGAATTATCGGCACATTTGAGTTTGAAGGGCTCCCCGAAAAAGCGCATGTCATCCTCCAAACAGCGAAATTTGAAGCACTGCCAGGTAACAGAACAAAGTTAACTTCTCAATCTGTCTTCCAGACGGTGGAGGATCGTGATGGGATGCTCCAGTCAGGCATGGAAAAGGGAGTTAATGATTCTTATGAACGCCTCGATGAGCTGTTGGAAAAGATGCTTGTAATGTAATATAGATTAAAGGTGCTGAATGAGAAGATGAAAGTTTAATGATATCTTGAAAGATTGTTCAAAAAAGGATAAGATCGGCTTATCCCACTACTTCGGAGCCCTCAAGGATAGCCCGCTGTTGGATAAGATTGAGGCCGATTCAAAAATGGTTAGGGCGAGCGCGGGGTCTACGAGAGTTCAAGGACCTTCTGAGAAGACGGAACCGAACTATTAGCAGAAACAGTACGATTTTGAAAATCAAAAGAGCACAAGAGGCGCTGCGCGAGTGATTCCTGGAAAATGGAATTGGTTCAAATTCATCATAAGTCTTATGTATAAGCAGCGTATCTTCACTTTGGCTCAATGGATTATTCGCCCCACGATGTGGTGAGCGGGCGGCGCCGGGCAAGACCCGGGGCTGATCCAGAGGGATTCTAACTCTGGAGGACTATACTACGGCAAAAGAGAAAGCGAAGAAGGCTGAAGAGAAGCCTAAAAAGGCCGCTGAGGCCGAAGAACTCAAGCACATAGTTCGTATTCTGAACACTGACCTGGCAGGAAAGAAACAGGTTCACATGGCTCTTACAGGTATCAAGGGCGTGGGCCGCAGATGCGCCAGGATCTTTACCGATAAAGCAGGCGTAAACCCCTACGCGACCTTGGGTTTGCTTCCCGATGCGGAAATAGAAAAGCTGAAGAAGGTCGTCGAAGAGGATGCCAGCAAGATCCTGCCCGTCTGGATGGTCAACAGGCGTGGCGATATCGCCACGGGCACGGATAAGCACGTTATGGGAATGGACTTGACCATGACCCTCCGAGAAGACCTGGACCTCATGAAGAAGATGAGGAGCTACAAGGGCATCAGGCACGAGAGGGGCTTGCGCGTAAGAGGCCAGAGGACAAGGTCCACAGGCCGCACGGGCGCTATCGTTGGCGTGAGCAGGAAGAGGGAAGGAGCACCGGCTGTTGCACCTGCAGCGGCTACCAAGGAGTAGGTGGTCAGAATGGGATACCCAGGCAAGAGCCGCAAGATGTATGAGCGACCACGCACTCCCTGGCAGGCGGAGCGCATTGCTCAGGAAGTAGAGGTCGTAAAAGGCTATGGTCTCCGCAACAAGAGAGAGCTCTGGAAGGCTCAGGCTGTACTCAGGAAATACAGGCAAGCTAGCCGCAGTCTGCTGGCAGCTGTTGCCATAGGCCAGGCACCTCCTCAGGCAGAGGCCATCCTCAGTCGCCTCAAGAAGCTAGGAATGCTGAAAGAGGAAGGGGACCTCGATGCCATTCTTTCCATGAAGGTCAGCGACGTTCTGGAGAGAAGGCTGCAGACGCAGGTCTACCGCCAGGGACTGGCTAATTCTCTGAAGCAGTCCAGGCAGTTCATCACCCACGGCCACATCCAGGTCTCCGGACGCAGAGTTACCGTGCCGGGCTATCTGGTGAAGCGGGGCGAAGAGATGACAATTGATTATTACATGGGATCGCCCATGGCCAAGGAAGGCCATCCGGAGAGGGCATCCAGAACACCAACACCTAGGGTGGAAGGATAAATGGCAGAAGGAAAATGGGGCATTGCCCACATATTTTCGTCCTTCAACAACACGCTAATTACCATCACTGACCTGACTGGGGCCGAAACGTTGGCAAAGATATCAGGTGGCATGGTGGTAAAGGCTGCCAGGGACGAAAGCTCCCCCTACACAGCCATGCAGATGGCCATGCAGGTCGCTGAGGCTGTGAAGGATAAGGGAATCGTCGGAGTTCATGTTAAAGTACGTGCCCCCGGTGGAAACAAGCAGCGTTCTCCCGGACCGGGCGCCCAGGCTGCGATACGTGCACTCGCGCGCGCCGGCCTGCGCATAGGCAGAATAGAGGATGCAACCCCCATACCCCACGACGGCACTAAGCCTGCCGGCGGAAAGAGGGGTCGAAGGGTGTAGAGATTGAAGTTCGAATTGATTGAGCTGAGGGAGGACAAAATTCGTTTCCTCCTCAGCGGCGTGTCTGCCGCTTTTGCGAATGGCATTCGTCGGGCCTGTATGAGCGAGGTACCGACTCTGGCCATAGATGATATCAGCCTTTATGACAACACATCTGTGCTCTTCGACGAGCAGATCTCTCTGCGGCTTGGGCTGATTCCGCTGCAGGCTGAGGACCTGGACATATTCTCCAGGCCTGAGGAATGCCAGTGTGGCGGTGAGGGCTGTCCGGGATGCCGTGTGGATTTCATGCTATCCGCCGAGGGCCCTGGAATGGTCTATTCCAAGGATATCCAGTTCACCGATCCCGGGGTAAAGCCAGCCTTCGATAAGATACCCATCGTAATCCTGGGAGAGGGAGAGAAGCTGGTGATAGAGGGCTTTGCCACCAAGCGCGTGGGAAAAGACCACTCCAAATGGCAAGCTGGGACCCTGTGCGGTTACAAGAACCTTCCCAGCATTGAGATTGACGCGGCCTGCAACGGCTGCGGAAAGTGCATCGAGGTGTGTCCCAGGGATGTAGTCGTCCTGGAAGAGGGCAGAGCGAAAGCTACAAATATCCTGGAATGCTCTCTCTGCAAGCTCTGCACTGATGCGTGCGAGGCTGGAGCTATCAAAGTCTCGCCGGTCTTGGATTCCTTTGTGGTTTCCATCGAAAGCGGCGGTTCCATGGCTGCCAAGGAACTGGTGGCCAAGGCGTCTTTAGAGATTCGAAAGAGAGCAGAAGATCTGGACGCCAAGCTGGCAGAGCTGTCATAAGATCGGCTTCGAGCCGATCAAACCCTTTAGAGCGGGGGTTTCCAAGCCAGGTCAAAGGAGCAGGGTTGAGGGCCCTGTCACGTAGGTGTTCGCGGGTTCGAATCCCGTCCCCCGCATTACAGCTATCGATTTTTTGGGATGGAACTCTGAGTAGTGTGACAGGGTTGCACTACATACCGCCTGAGGTAAGAGCAATGAAGAGGCGGTTAGAGATTGATTGGAAGAGGTATACTTCAGGAGATTTTAGTGTTCTTCTGCAACGATGTGTCCGTTATCTCAAGGACATTGGATTTCGCGAGTCGACCATAGACTCCTACGTTGGCCATGTTGGAAGATATCTAAAATTACCGGAACCGATAAACCTCCTGTTGAATCAGCTGCACAATTCCGGCAGACTCTCCACGATAGTCTACCTTATCGGGCATTTTGGCTGTATCTCTTCAGGACCTCGACAAGCTCCCCCAGCTGCACCGGTTTTGCAATGTAGCCATCCATACCGGCTTCGAGGCACTGCTCTCGGTCGCCCTCCAGAGCATAAGCAGTAATGGCCACGATCTTTGGCTGATTTTTCGTCCCGAGCTTACGTATCATCTTTGTGGCCATGATCCCATCCATCTCCGGCATCCTGACATCCATCAAAATCAGATCGTAAGGTCGCAGTTTTAGAGCCCGGATCACCTCGTTCCCATTGGCCACAGCATCTGGTCGGTAGCCCATGCGCTTCAACATTTGCATTAAAACTCTCTGGTTTGAGGGGTTATCTTCGGTTATGAGGATGCTCAGAGGATTTTGGACTGCAAGATTCTCAATTGCGTTTTCGTTGATCACTTCACCCAAATCCAGGTGCTTGCCGGGAATAGCCTTCGCCCGGATGGTGAAATGGAAGCTTGTGCCCTGACCTGGATCGCTCTCAGCCAAGATCTCACCACCCGTGAGTTCCACAAGCTTCTTGCTTATGGCCAGACCCAGGTCGATACCGTCACGTTTGCGGCTGATGATGCGCTCCACCTGATTAAACGGTTCAAATATCCTGCTCATCTTATCCTGGTGTACCGAATGCCCGTCTCTTTGACGGAGAAATGGATCAAGTGTTCCTTGCTTTCAATAAGTGTTTGGAAAGAACAGATACGGAGACATCGCCTTCATCCGTGAACTTAACGGCATTGTCAAGCAGATTGACCAGTACCTGCCTGAGCCTGCCGTGATCTCCGATAATGGTGTCGGGCATGCCGTATCCGATGGTATAAGAAAATTCAGGCACTTCTGATTGGCCTGAGGTGCCACCATATCCAGGGATGATTCGATGCAGTGCCTGAGGCTGAAAGGTTGATGCTCCAGTTCCACCTTCTCTTTATCCGCTCTGGAGAAGTCCAGAACATTGTTAATTACGGCCAGGAGAGCCTCACCACCATTCCTGATGCCCTCAATGTAGTCCTTTTGGTCAGGGCTTAAGGGCTCCTCCAGCAGAAGGCTCGTGAAGCCGATCACTGCATTCATGGGGCGTCCGGAGTTCGTGGGACATGTTGGCCAGGAAACGCTGCCTTTGCTTCAGCAGCTTCTTCTGTTGCGTCTTTCGCTTTGATGAGCTCAGCTTCAAGCTTCTGGTGCTGCTCCAGCTCCATCTGAAGCTCCTCGTTGCCATCTCCATCTCTTCCTTAGCACTCTGAAGCTCAGCGGTCCTTTGCTGGACTCTCTGCTCGATGAGCTGGTTGAGCACTCATTAGATCACCAATTCTAGGCTTATAAACGGCAGATAATTGGTGTGAATAAAAATCATGATAGATCCTTTTAGAAAATATTTATCTATTAGGCAAGCTTATAATTTTGAGCGAGAGTTTGCTCAAGCTTTCGCAGGTTGCATCATAATCATTAGATGCCATCCAATTTTATCAGCAATCTAGAAGAGGTGACTCGTTATGGGAATTGGTGAGATCATAAAGGCGGATCATGATGAATTCAGGCGACTGCTCTTGAAAATGGAGAAGACTACAGAAAAAGACATTGAACTCAGGAAACAATTACTTCCCCATTTTATGAGGATACTCTATGCTCACCATGTCGCTGAGGAAGAGACGCTATTTCCTGCTATGGAGAAGAAAGATGAGTTGAGGAATATGGCATTGGATTTAACTGAGGAGCACAGAGCTATGATGATCCTTCTTAATGACCTCGAAGAGTCGGGATGGGATTTCAAGCTCTGGCGCCACAGGCTCCGGCCGTTTCGGGAAATTATCGTCGTCCACTGGAGAAAGGAAGAGGAGGTAATAATACCTCATATGTCAGAATATTTCTCGCAATCAGAGATCGACGATTTAAGCAAGGGTTTCGATGAGGTGAGGATGCGGGAGCTTAATGCAAAATGACCCTAACGATTAAAAAAATATCACATTTAAATCTTAAAAACAAATCTTACCATTGGTATTATCCAAGCCGCCGAAATCAGATTCATTGGTGGAATTATGGTTAGTTCGTGATGCCAAGGTCTTATCTTTTTATTAATCAACATATTCATCAATTTGAAGCTATGAAACTTAGAGTTTTCTTCCCTTTTGACAATGCTATCATATCTTTGTCCTGGCTCAGAAACTGTGTTCGATTTGAGGTTTAGCACAAGTTTGTGCCTAACGCCTTGTTTCGAGCCTCTCCCATGAAGGGAATTAGGACAAACCTGGCTACCTACCCAGGAACCATAAACGGATGAATCGAAATATAT